>JAISBK010000107.1 GCA_031266255.1 Treponema sp. | reverse complement strand
CTCTCCCGGTTTGCCTTTTCCAGTACCCGTAGGGATTCGTCAAACCCGGCGAGAAATGCCTGCATATCCTCGGCAAAGAGGATCACCGACTGACGTTCAAAACCTTCCGGTTCCCGGTTCTTGCTTTCCACAATGTTGAGGTACAAGTCTCCCATGCGGTTTTCTTTCACGTTAAAGAAGTACGTCCGATTCTGCAACAGTACCTTTTTTGAAAATAATTCTCCCCGTATACCCATATTCCCCTCCCCTAATCAAGGGCTTGATCTGCCTCTATAACCATACGCCGCTGCCACTGGATAAGATCCTGTTCCATGCCCGTATCCGAACCTGCTACATCAGCCATGACCCGGAATACCGGTTCGGTTCCAGAACCGCGCATCCAGATCGAGGCGATCTGCTGACCTTCAGGGTTGGTAAAGGTGATCTTCAGTCCACCCCGCAGGGCTTCTCCAAAACGGGTAATTCCCCGCTTTTCTTCTATACCATTATAACAGGCTGCATCCCAGCCTGAAATACCATACCGGGTTTTAAGTTGTTCTTTCTGGGTCCCCCATTCCCGGAGAAATACCCGTTGATACCGGGTTTTAAGCAGCCCATGATCCCGAGTCTTAACCTGTAGCAGCGCTTCCGGGGTATAGGAACCGGTGCTTACAAACCGGGGAAGGGACGCGATAATATCCGAAAGCGAAAAATCCGCCCGATACATCCCGGCCTGACCCGAACGATCACACCACAGCTTGAAAAATCCCTGCTTTTCCCCTTGATTCCTCACGGTAAGCAGTTTGATGATAGCCATCACCGTATTAATGGGATCCCGTACTGCTGAAGGGTGGGTGATGTTACCTCCTGCCGAACCTTCACCGAGGATCCGCACGGTATACCCCTGGTCTCGAAGCTTCCGGGCCAGTCCCACTACATGGGCCTCC
This sequence comes from Treponema sp., assembly GCA_031266255.1. Classification (GTDB taxonomy): domain Bacteria; phylum Spirochaetota; class Spirochaetia; order Treponematales; family Breznakiellaceae; genus JAIRLU01. The sequence goes on along the minus strand of JAISBK010000107.1, from coordinate 11,554 downwards.
CCCACTTCAGCCCGGAAAAGGGACACGTCAAAGGCCCGGGCGATTCGGTCAATCCGCAGAGAAGTCGGATCATTTACCGCCACCGCTACCTTGTCCAGTGCCTTACCCTGAGCATCATACCTGAGTTCCCCGGTCCAGACCAGATGAGCAAGTTCAGCAACACAGGCTAAGGCAAAGACCTCTTGGGCATCAAGGCACCGGGCATGGTTAATTCCTTCATCCCAGATCACCAAGTTCCCCCGGTCTCCGTCACAATCCGGTACATAGGCCACCAGTACGGAAGGGTCCTGTTGATGAAGCGCTTCCAGAAACTGCCGGCATGGTTCTAAGGATGTCCCTTCCGGGACGATACGGTGGACAATCAGTCCAGGCTTATCATTAAAACTATAGTAAGTTATGCCTAAAGAAGTAAGAAAACCTCGGTCAATGGACAGGGTTCGGGCGGAACCATTGAGATCCGCGGCAATGCCCAGGGGGGCCGCTTGTAAACCTTGGGCCATAGCTTCCCAAATACGCCCTTGGACTTCGGCCTGTCCACTCACCACTTCCCTGGTAAAGCTGAGATAGGCTGCATAGGCTTTCGCCTTGATACGGGAAGCCGTGGTATAGACCTGGGTCATAGTCTCCTGGTCTGCCTGAAGTACCAGTGCTTTTGCCCGGGAGATCCGGTCTGGATAGGCCATGAAGGCCCGAAAATCCTCAATCAAGGTATTTGCCGCAGCCGCAGGCAATACCCCGCCGTCGGTAAGGCCGAATTTGAGGCCGTTATGGCCGATAGGGTTATGGCTTGCAGAAATATACACAAAACCTGCTGCTTCCCCATTGAGCCCGCAGGCCCGGGCATAGGCCATGATCTCAGGCGCCGCAGTAATAAAAGCAAAACGAACCCCGCACCCTTGGGCTACTAAGACGCGGATCAGCAAATCCGCTATGGCCCTGCCCGTGGGCCTGGTATCCATACCCACAATAAGCACTGGCCCAGAGGTATTCCCGGTTTTGGGGTCGTACTGGGTTTTTATATAACGGGCAAACACTGCGGCCCCTGCAGCCAGGATTATCTTATGGGCCGCGGAAATGGTTTCCGTAGCACACTCCCCATCTCCTCCCTTGGCAAATATCCCCCGCCACCCTGAAGGGGAGAGGATCATACCCTCGAGGGCGGTATCTACCGTGGTTTCAGATAAACCCTGGTCATCTTCCGAGAAAGGAAGCTGCTGGGGATCTCCTATTATCAGACCCGAATCAGGGTGCTGTATCACAGCCATAGGCTACACTCCTTGGTACATCCCATACTTAAGCATGAGGAAGTCAGTATATCCGAGTTTGGGTTCCGAGAGCTATAGCCGGATCCTGGATTTTTATTGGTTGGAAATTGTACATCTCCTCCTCTATAACTATACGCAGGGATGAGGTTTTCGTAAAGAATGGCTTAACAAAAGAGGTTCTACCTAATTTGTTCGTATTCCTTGCCGACTATAAAACATGCAAAGAATGCCCGTTGCCCTGGTGGGATTAGGGAGGATAGCCAGTCTTCTTGAGGGGGATCCCCTTAGGGAGAAACCTTGTACCCACACAGGGGCTGTAAGCGCCAATCCTGAAACGATCTTGGTGGCCGGTGCAGATCAGGATCCGAAACCCCGTCAGACGTTTGCGGAAACCTGGGAATGTCCGGTCTATGCTGAGGCGGAAAAGATGCTTCACGTCCATGCCCCCCAGATCCTGGTTATCGCCACCCATCCTGACAGCCATGCCTATTACTGCAAGATGGCCGCAGCCTACCAGGTTCCGGTGGCGATCTGTGAGAAACCCCTAGCCGATACCCTGTACCATGCCCGGGTAATTGCAGCCTTGCACCGCAGCGCGCAGATTACCATTCTTACCAACCATGAACGGCGTTATGGGGCCGACTATAGCAAGGCAAAAGCCATACTTGATGCAGGTCAGCTGGGTTCGCTGGTCAGCCTCAAGGCGACCCTGTACATGGGAAAAAACCGGCGTATTCTGGATGTACTGTGGCATGACGGTACCCACCTGGCAGACGCCATCATGTTTTTAAGTGGTTCGGTGATGCGGCATCAAAGGATCTGGGGGGCAAACCTGAACCGGCGTACCGGAACCGCCTACCTTGCAGGATACCTTGACGCATCCCGTGGCAGGGAACGAATACCGAGCAAAAAACCGCGCTTTTTGCTGGAGATCGGTGCAGAACGGGATCACCTGGTTTTTGAGCTGGAATTTTCCTGTACCCAGGGACGGCTACGGATCGGCAATGGGATCTTCGAGGTATGGGAAAGCCACGAAAGTCCTTATGCCCAAGGGTTCAGATCCCTCAGAAAAACCCCGGATACCTTTGAAGGCCCTACCGGGTATTTTGCCAATATGCTCAAAGATGCGGTAACCTGTGTCCGGGACCCTGAACACCAGCCCTGTTCCAGCGCCTTAGACGGCCTGCGGGTTATCCAATACCTTAACGCGGTACGGCCGTGGATACGGACCCGGGCCTGCCTATAAGCCGCAAACCCATGTACTTGTCGCAGGTACCTAAAAACAAAAAAAGCCCGGGGACCTACAGACTCAGCAGCTTAGGTGAACCCCTCTTTCTCTACTTCCTTCTTTTTGCTTCCGGGCTTGTTTCCAGGGGACCCTACCCCGCGTTCATTACCTTTTCCATACCCCGGGAAATCATCCGGATTTTCGCGTATATACTCCCCTCTTTGGGGCTTATCTGGTATCTGCTCTATCGGCATAACAGGGCTTCCCCGACACTTTTGAATCAGGGAATCATAAAACCCCGGTTTAAGGATCTCCGCATAGGAGGTATCACCCTCCTCGGTTTAGGGTGTATCGGGTTTTGTATTGCCGGGCTTCCTTACGTGGTGAACCCCCTACTTACCCCATATATCAGGATTCCGCCTGGTCCGCAGTTGGAAGCGCCTGAGGGCTTACTGGCGTGGCTGGTGATGCTGGTATCCTGTTTTGGTACAGGGTATCTGGAAGAAAGTTATTTTAGACGGTATCTCTTACTACGGCTAACCGCAGCCGGTATAAGTAGCGGAAAGAGCATATTCCTTTCCTGCATCCTTTTTGCCGTCTGCCATAGCTATGAAGGGCCGTGGGGGGTCTTACATGCAGGGCTTGCTGGAATCCTTTTGTCCTTGGTGTTTATACAGCAACATTCCTTCCACGGCATTGCCTGGGCGCATGGGGCATACAACGGTTTGGTGTACCTCACCGCGTATGTTGGCCGGTGAGTTTCAGATACGCTAATTCCGCAAGGCCCTCACCTTAGATAACCTTAAGCGCGTTGATATCGTTGATGATCGATTCCCCGGATTCACGCAGGCGCGATGATTCGTCCTTTACCTTGGCAATCAGTTTGGTGATCTCCCGGAAGGAATTCATCACCTCGGCGCTGCCGGAACTCTGCTCATGCATGGTACCTTTGATCCGCAGCTCTTCATCCCTCACCACGTTGATAAGATCGACCATGAGGTTGAACTGGTTCTCCGCAAGCGCGGAAGTTTCCTTGGAATTAGTGATCAGGGCCTTGATGCTTTTCAGGCTGTTCTGAATTTCCCCTGCCTGCTTGCCCGAATTATCCGCCAGCTTCCGGATCTCACTGGCCACCACCGCAAAGCCCTTGCCTACCGCCTGCCCGGCGTGGGCCGCCTCAATGGCGGCATTCATTCCCAGGATACTGGTCTGGCCCGCAATGTCCCCGATGACACTGCAAGCCTTAATGAGACCGTCCGCCTGAACAGACACGTCATCGATCAATTCCGCGATCCGGTGGAAGCGGGTCTTGCCGTCCTGGGAGGATTGGTTCAGTTTAAGCACTGCTTCCGCGTTCTTTTCCAGAGTAGACTGGATACCCCGGGTTCCTTCCACCATCTTTTCGATCTGGGATGTGGAAGAAAATACATAGTTGGCGGTTTCGGTGATGCTTGAGGAAAGGGAGTTGATTCCTTCCAGGTTCCGGTGCAGTTCCCCCAGGGTATGATCAAACACGGAATTGAGCTTCTGCTGGGTCTCCAGCTTGTTTTGTTCGCTGGTAAGCACTTCCAGGTAATGGACGCAGTTCTCCGGTTTGTTCAAATTATTGAAGATCGCCACCGCCATCTGCTCACAGCTCCGGTACCCGCAGGCCCCGCAGTTAAGAATATGGCTCTTCTCGGTCTTATGCAGTTTGAGGTAGATCTGGTCTATCTGTTGTTTGTTCGGTTCACAGACCATCTTTTTGAAAACAGCGGAACGATCCTCGTAACTCCGGACGTAAAGATTCGGCACCCAGTACTTGTCCAGCATCGTTTCAAACGTCTTCCTGCTCAGGTACTGTCTGAGGCGTCCCCCGTTTTGATACCTTGCCCGGGCCTCCCTCTGGCGCTTTTCCACCAAATATTCCACATCATCCAGGTGTTTGGCCCGGTTCCGGGTCCCCGGTCCTCCGTTACACCCCATGCTGCAGTTAAGACAGTCGATAAGCTGATACACCGGGGCCTTCCCTGTCTGAATCGTCTTCGCAAGATGGGCAAAGTAGTGGTATACCTCATTTACCCCCTCGATCTTGCGGGTACGGCCCATCACATCCCGATCATAACGTTGCACCGTCCGCATCAGGCCCCCGGGAGAAGAGAAAAGCACCGCCCGTTCCGCGGGGGGATTATCGTACTCTATGGCGGAGAAACGGGCTATATCAATGCCCGCCCCGTCCATATAATCTTCCAGGGAACGGAAGCTTACGTTGTAATCCCCCAAGCCGCAGGCATCGAACTCCCGGCGTTTGGAGTAGCAGGGGGAGATAACCGCGATCCTATGGTTCCGGTACTCGGTGTAAAAATGGCGGATCATCTTCATGGTGTGCATCATGGGACTGTCCACAGGGGCGAGATAGGGGATTAACTCTGGACGGTACATTTCGATGAAGGACACCAGTGTAGAACAGGGTTGGGCGATCACGGTCTTGGGATTAGCCTGCTTCATGTACTCAAGGTAGGACTTTACCGTAAGCTCAGCCCCCAGGCTGACATCGAAGATCGCCTTAACTCCCAGGGACTTAAGGTAGCCGTTTAGGTTCAGGTAGAGCCCCTTAAAGCTGGCCGCCGCGGCAGGGGCTACAATGGCGATCATGGGGACGCCCTGCTTTATATCCGCCATAAACGCGTCAAAGTCGTCAATGCCGATCCGGGCACCGTGGGTACAGGCGGTAATACATTCGCCGCAGCCAATACACAGCTCACTGTGATGATCCACAATTTTCCCGGAACCGTCGTTACACATCTTGGCAGGGCATACCGCAATGCAGCGGTGGCAGTTCACACATTTATTTTCCAGTACTTTAATAATAGGCCGAAGGATAGATTGACTTTTCATAAAAAAATACTACCAAAAAGTGTATAAATATACAATATAGCAAACCAAAAGTCCGCAACTACCTTAAAAAACACCGGGTTTATGGAAAATTGTTATATTACCCCCCCCCCCCCCCCTGGCTCCGGTTCTGTTGCGGGGACGTGGAGTTTTGCCGGAGCTAAAACTGCACCTATGGATACAAAAATTGTTCGGTCTGCCTGAGGATGGTTTCAAAGTCCTCAAAACTGGTTTTAGTTTCAGGCAGGGAACGGAGAAAGAAAGCGCCGTACCGTTTCCACAAGACCCGGCCGTCCAGAACCGCCACCACCCCGCGATCGCTGGAACGGCGGATGAGCCTGCCGAACCCTTGCTTGAACTTCATGACCGACTCAGGAAGGGATAGTTCCATGAAGGGATTAGCCCCCTGTTTTTGCAGCGCTTCACAACGGGCTTCAAATACCGGTTCATGGGGAGTCCTGAACGGCAGGCGGCAGAGGATCACCAAGCGCAGGGTGTCTCCTGGGGCATCCACCCCTTCCCAAAAGGAATCGGTGGCAAAAAGCACGCTCTGCTCATCTGCCAGGAACGTCCGCAAAAGTCGGTTCCGGTCATCATCCCCCTGTTTAAGACAACGGATTCCCTCGGGTTCCAGGACCGGAACCGCCGCAGTATAGGCGCTTCGGAGCGCTTCGTATGAGGTAAAGAGTACCAGGGCCGATCCCCCTGCACACTGGGTCAGGGCCACTACCGCCCGATCCACAAAGGCCTGATATGGGTCCTGGTTAGGCAAAGGGGCGTCTTTGGGTATACTTAAGAGCACTGAGGAGGAATAGGGGAACGGAGAGGGAAACTGCCCGGTGAGTACCTGCCGTTCACGGACCAGGTTCAGACCGCACCGAACATTCCAATAGGCAAAAGAATCGGCTACGGTCAGCGTAGCGGATACACAAACCACCGTCTTATTAGGCTGAAAAAGGGCATCCTTCAGGGAGGGAGCCACGGCAATGGGGCTTACGGTAAATACCACCCAGGGTCCTTTTGAGGGGCCGGTACTGCTGCTGAAATGCCGTTCTATCCACAGTACCTCTGCGGTCCGTTCTTTGAATTCAATAAAAGCCGTACAAATGGTCCCAATAGCATCAAGCCGTCTGAGGATGGATTTGACTTCCCAGACCGTAGGGTTATCTTCATCTTGAGGAGCCACCTGATCCAGGAGGTCCCGGATACGGCCGGTAAAGGGGGTGATGAGTTTACGGAGCGCGGTAAACCGGGGAATCAGGGTCCCCTGGATGATCTGGTCCCGGGCAGGGGTCAACCGGAAGACACCCTCGGCATGACAGAGTTCCAGCGCGGCATAGTCCAGAGTATCCGCCGTATCCCGGATTACCAGTATGGCAGCTTCAAGTGCCTCAAGCTGAGGTTCTGCGGATACCGTTGCGGTCAAGGTAACCAAAAGACCCAGGGGGCTTCCTCCTCGAGTACGGCGGTACAGCCGTCCCAAATGGCGGTTGATCCCAAGACGGCTAAACTCCTGGGAAAAAAACGAGGTAGCCGCTTCTTCTACCGTATGGGCCTCGTCGATGATGACCCTGGTGTAAGGGGGAAGCACCACCGTATGGTTGTACCCCGCGCCTTCATACCGTGCGGCCAGGTCTGCAAAGAGAAGATGGTGGTTCACCACCAAGATCCGGGCATCCGCAGATTCTTTACGAAGAGCCAGGACAAAACAGCCCTCCCGTTCAGGACAGTGCATACCCATACAGCAATCCACTTCAGCACAGATCCGAGACCAAAGCCCCTCGGCGGGCATGAAGGAAAGGTCTGAACGGCTTCCGGTCTTGGTGGTCTCTATCCAGGCCTTGATGGCTAACAGGTCTTCGGAGTCCCCATCAGCTAAGAACCTCTGTTCTTGGAGCGCAGCCTCAAACCGGCGGCGGCACAGATAATGCCCCCGTCCCTTAATGAGCACGACTTTAAGTTTCTTTTCCTTTTTTTCTGATTGCTCTACTTTCTCTGATTTCTCTATTTTCTCTATTTTCTCTAGTTCTTCTATAACCGAAGCCACCAGGGGTATATCCTTTTCATAAAGCTGCTGCTGCAATGTAATGGTAGCCGTGGAAATCACAATCCGCTCATCATTGGCTAGGGCGTAATTCAGGGCCGGAAGGAGGTAGGCAAAGGACTTTCCTACCCCGGTTCCTGCTTCTGCTGCCACCAAGGCATCTTCGTTGAACCCTTGGATAATGAGTCGCATAAGATCAAGTTGAGAGTGGCGGTTCTCGTAAACCGGAAGCCGTTTGGCGATTGCCCCTCTTGCTTCCAGGGCAGCGATGATGGTTGCGGCATGGAGCTTCTTATGGGGCCGTTTTTTGGTGGGTTCCACCACCACATAGACCTGCTTTACCTGGTTATCCACGATAAAGCAACCCACCCCTACTTGGGCAACTTGAGCCGCGATGCCCAGATCTGCATCACTTGGGGTAAGCAATCCCGAGGGGTGGTTATGGATGAAAACATCCGCGGCTTCGAGCCGTTTATCCACCGCAAGGACCCTATCTTCCTTACCTCTGGCGCTTACCTCCAGGGTGCTGACCAGACCCTGCTTATCCAGAAAGCCCAGGGCAAAGACCTCATTCCCTCCGGCATCCTGGATTTCCGCTTGAAGTTGCGCGATGCATGGTTTTGAGAACCGTTTTATAGCCTGCATGGATTACTCTCGGGCATATTAAAAATTTTTACTAAAATAGAATACGGTATAAACCGAGAAACGTCTAGATTACCGGATAAACACCGCGCACCATTGACAAGGTTTCTTAGGAATGATAGGGTATAGCTAACAGTTTTGGATTTGGGGAAGTAGGGTGTAATTCCCTCGCAAGTGCGTTACCGTATAGCCGGGATACCAAGATCATATATCTGCGCACACCGGAGGATATGAATGTATGTTTCAGCGTTATACGGCACGTTCTGCCCCCTATCATTACTGAATATAGTTGAGGAGGCAGAATAATGGATACTCTGCAAAAAACAATAGGAGCAGTAGTCGTGCTCCTAGTAGCCCTTTCTCTTTTGAACTGTCAAAGCACTACGGTAAAGTCGGATGACCAAGAGAAGCCGGTCATTCTTGTGGTAAGTTTTGGTACCAGTTTCAATGATTCCCGGCAAAAAACCATAGGCGCCATAGAAGAAGCGGTTGTCCGGGCGTATCCGGACTATGCAGTACGCCGGGCCTTTACCAGTCAAATCGTCATCGACCACATCTTCCAGCGGGACGGCGAAAAGATTGACAATGTTACCGAAGCGATGAATCGCCTGGTAAACGACAAGGTCAAAGATGTCGTTATACAGCCAACCCATCTTATGAACGGCATAGAAGAAAAAGAAATGCTGTCCCAGATACAGCCCTTTGAAGGCAAATTCAGGAGCATTACCTACGGCAAACCAGTACTTTCTTCTGATGCTGATTATACCGCCCTCGTGACCATAGTACGGGAAGGTACCAAAGCGTACGATAATCCAGATACTGCCCTGGTATTTATGGGACACGGCACTGAAGATGCGGCTAATGCTGATTATGCCAGACTGGCAGCACTCTTTAAGGAACAAGGGTTCTCCAATTATTTCATAGGTACGGTTGAGGCGACTCCTTCATTGGACGACGTGATTGTTCAGGTTCGGGAGGCTGCTCTTGAAAAGGTCGTCCTGTTTCCGCTGATGATTGTGGCAGGGGATCACGCAAATAACGATATGGCCGGGGACGAAGATGATTCATGGAAATCTATACTCACCGCTGAAGGCTTTTCAGTTGAAGCCGTCATTCGAGGACTGGGTGAATATCCTGGTTTACAAGCCCATATCGTGCAACACGTAGCTGATGCGCTGAAATAACCCTAGCTCGGGGTATATACCGTAAAGGATACATACCCCGGGTTTACGGTAACATCAATACAATACCTTAAAGAGCCATACATGCAAAAAATCGCCGTTGTTATCGGTTGTGTGTTGCTGTTTTCCTGTTCAAAACAAACCGAAAAACAGGAACCAACCATGCCGGGACGTTCCTTTATTGATGATGATGGTACTGCCATTACCGTAGTGCAGCCGTTTCACCGGATTATTCCCTTGTATTCTGCCCATACGGAAAATCTTTTTTCCATTGGCGCGGGGCCTTTCGTCATAGGCGGACATAAAACCTGCACTTACCCAGCCCAGGCAGATCTGCTGCCAAAATTTGATTACACAGGAGACCCTGAGTATATCATTGCCGAAGCTCCAGACCTGGTACTGATCCGTCCATTTATCCGGCGTTCACATCCGGATTATATTGTGGAGCTTGAAAAAGCCGGTATCACCGTTATTTCTTTATACCCTGAAGGGATCGGGGAATTCGATGCGTATATTCTCAAACTTGCCCTCCTTACCGGTAAAGAAAAGGAGGCGGAAGAACAACTCTCACGGTTTCATACCGCATTAGATGCGGTAAAGAGGGATACCTTCACCATAGGACCCAAGCAAACCGTGTTTTTTGAGTCAACCGCGGCTGAAACCCGCACCGTATCCCCCTTTTCATTGCCTGCCTATGCCATTGAACTGGTCAATGGTATCAATATAGCCGACCACGCAAAACCGGTAAACCCAGGAAGTTCTATAGCTCCTTATGGGGCGGAGAAGATCCTACAACACGCCAGTACCATAGACGCCTACATTGTACAGCAAGGTGCCATGAATAACGCAAAAACCTGGGAAGATATGCTTAAACGGCCTGGATTCAGCGCCATAAAAGCCATCCGGGAAAACAGGGTACTTTTTATTGATGAAAAGATCATTTCTTCTCCCACCTTCCGTTATGTTGAAGGGGTCAATGCGCTCGCCCGCTTTCTTTACCCGGATATCTTCACCCCGTAGCCCCCTTCCAGGGGCTTACGCCCCCATAGTACTACAAATGTACCAAAAGGGTTTTGATCTCAAAGGGTTTGAATGTAAGGGATACTGCATTGCCGGTAAAGGGAATCGGCTGGGCGTTCTCTTCCAGCATATTCGTTTCATAAGCCTGGTTGAGATCCCGGTTAAACCGCAGGGTGGTCCGGGTCCGGCCCCCCAAACTTTCGTACAGCCTGAGTACCAGGGTTTTGCCCTCTTGGTCCGCTTCAGGGACTTTCACGCTTTCAATGATCACCGACTCGCCTTCAAGCGAACAAAGGGACTGTTGCAGGCTCTTGCACGGGTTTTGGGAATGGCTCCACTCAACTTCAGGGCATGTATTCAGTTCGTAGGCGGAACGCACGACCCCAGCATGTTCAAAAGAACCGTTGAAAGGGAGGATCGCGTAGGTAAACCGGTGTTCCCCCTGATCCGCCTCGGGATCCGGGGCCATAGGTGAACGCAAGAGCGAAAGGCGCATAAGACCGCCTGAAACATCGTGGCCGTATTTGCAGTCGTTGAGGAGCGCGATGCCTCCCCCGGCTTCTTCCAGGGAAATCCACTTATGCGCGCACATTTCAAACTTTGCCCTGTCCTGGGGCAGGTTCTTGTGGGTGTTACGGAAAAGGTGGCCGTACTGCACTTCGCAGCGAACTTGGGTCGCGTCAATCGCGGTGGCAAATTCCACTTTCAGAAGCCGCCGCCGCTCTTTCCAGTCAACCTTGGTTTCAAAGTCAATGCGGGGATCCCCGGCATAACATACCATGTCCTGTACCAGGCGGGACGCGGTTCCGATGCGGTAAGCCCGGCGTATTCTTATGGAGACCGGGCCGTCCGTTACAAGCTCGGTGGACTCAAGGCGGGTTTCTTGGCAGATATGCCGGGTCCAGTCCGCGTCAATATCCCATGCGTCCCAGAAAACCGGTACATCTTCAGCGCTAATCAGGGCATTAAACGCGCCCCCTTGGGCAACCATTTCTTTTTCCTGCCGTAGATCAATCAGACTGGTAATCCGTCCTGCTTCATCGAAGGTGATATGATAGAACGGCGTCTTGAGCTGGTTGTCCTGATAACTGAAAGCTCTTGGTCCCCCCGCGGCGGAAGCGGGGATCACCCCGAACCGTTCCCAGCCCAAGGGCGGCACTGCCGGAGCAAAAACCGCCTGCACGTTTCCGTCTAAATCGGTGTAATACTGCAAGGGGTACTCGGTTCCATCCGCAGACTGTACCGAAACTCCTGTTTCCTGGGGAGAAACTTTTATGGGGCTTGTGCTTTTCCAAGAAAG
>JAISBK010000057.1 GCA_031266255.1 Treponema sp. | reverse complement strand
ATAATTGTTCCCGCATTGATAATGGGTCTCTCATATTTAATTATAAAAATAATCGGAATAAATATTGTGTTCAATAATATAGGTGAAAATTGGTTGTTAATATATCCAATGTTACTGGCACAATTATTGGGAGCAATTGCTGAAGAAATAGGATGGAGAAGTTTTTTACAAACTACACTGGAAAAAGAGATGCCTATATTATTGTCATCAATAATTGTTGGGACAACATGGGGATTATGGCATATACCAGTACATTATAGCTTTGGAATAATAGTTATGGTAATATTTATATTAATGACTATATTATTTTCAATAATTATGTCTGTTGTTCTAAAGAATACAAAAAATAATATTTTTGTTTCGATATTATTACATACATCATTTAACGTATCTGCCTTTGTTTTATTAAATCCCAATATAATAAACAAAGAAACAGTCTCGATAATAACAACAATTATGTTAATTATAGTAGCAATAATAGTACCATTAAATAATAAATATTTGTTAAAGCAAAGAAACTGCACATAATGAGGCTATCGAATTAATCTGTTTCAAGGTCTTTAGGTACTATATAGCGGTTGTTCGACTACTTGAGGATTAATTCGACAGTCTCAACGTCTGTATATGCTCCGCGCCCATTCGAGTGCCCCGGGGTTCCGTTTCGCTAGGTCGGCTACGCCTCCCACACTCAACTCAACTCACATTTTTGCAAGCCCTGGAAACCTACGGTTTCCTTTATCGGGCTTGCAAAAACGTCGTAAACAGCCGGAACGTTATGTGTAATTTGGGCTAACATCATTGACAAAATTATTAAAATAAAATACAGTCAAATTGTCAAAAAATAATTTGGAGGATATTATGACCAATAAGAAATTTTACGCTGTTTTTCTTTTGTTGAATCTGGTTATTGTTGCAGCTTGTAATGTAAATAAGCCAAACGGACAAAGTACGGTTTCGGTTTTTGGAATAGGTACTGTTATGGTACAACCGGATATGGTACAGGTAACTATTAACTTTTCCCATGTTGCACAAAGAACCAAACAGGCAAAGGAAGAAGTTGACCAAAAAATACGGCAAATATTGGATATTTTGAAAGGAGAAGACATTGAGGATAAAAATATCATAACAGCCTCTTTGAGTTATGGTGCGGAAATGGAATACAGAGATGGACGCGCTGTCCAGGTCGGCCAAAGGGCAGATCGGACTATTATTGTGATTATTAACGATATGGTAAATGATTCCAATAAATTTTCGGTATTATTGAATAAGATTATGTCTATTGACAGAGTTGTAATTCGTGATATAAAATTTGACATGGAAAATAAAACAGAAATATATAAACAAACTCGTGAATTGGCATATCAAAAAGCACTTGATAAGGTAAATCAATATGCAAATATTTCTGGACTTAAAATTGTGAAAACATTGACAATAACCGAGGAAAGAAGTCGGGATATTTTATTTGGCACCTATCAGAAAAATGTTGCATACGAAACAGCTGAAGCATCTGGTCTTTCAGCATCTGTTCCTACTGGTGAACAGGAAGTAACATCGGAGATTATGGTTACTTTTTTACTTGAATAAAATATAAACTAATAGAAAATGTGTAGTATGCCCCAACTACACATAATAGGGAAGTTTACGCTTCACTATCCGGATTGGGCGTTGAGTTGCAAAAACGCCGTAAACAGCCGTGCCGTTAGGCGCAATGCGTCCTAAAATTTGTGGAAAATATTAAAAGTATTAACATTATATAAAATGATGATATAATACTCAGTGACTTTGAAAAATAAATGGGAGATATACATGGAAATCATAAAAATTATTCAAAATACACCTGTTTGGGTATGGATAGTATTTCTATATTTAATTATTTCAGGTGTTTCATCTACAAAAAAACATAAACTACATATCGCAAAATTGTTTGTTTTACCGTGTGCATTTTTGTTTTTGTTTGTTTTTAATTTGATTCAAGAACATAGTATCAAACTATTCGGTATATGTATGGCATTATTTGTTATTGGCTGCATATTCTCATTGATTTTTATGAAGAAAGGTGGAATAGTGGAAGTTGAGGAACATTCTGTAATATTGGAGGGGAGTCTTAGCGGTCTTGTGTTGTCTATACTGGTATTTTCGACAAAATATTTCTTTTCATATAAGAGAGCTATTGAAAGTTATTACGACAGTTATACTGTAATAGAAAATGTAATTTATAGTATATTGACGGGAATTTCTGCAAGTATATTGGTATTACGTTTATTGGAATTTAAAAAATTAAAAAGGAAAGATAAAATGTAATGCAAAATTGGAATAAGTACAGTTATGGTATGGATAACTATTAACTTTTCCCATATTGCACAAGCAGGCAAAGGCAAAGGAAGAAGTTGACCAAAAAATACGACAAATATTGGATATTTTGAAAGGAGAAGGCGTTGAGGATAAAAATATCAGAACAGTCTCCTTGAGTTACGGTGCGGAAATAGAATACAGAGATGGACGCGCCGTCCAGGTCGGCCAAAGGGCAGATCAGACTATTATTGTGATTATTAACGACATGGATAACATTACGTCTATTGACAGAGTTATAATTCGTGATATAAAATTTGAGATGGAAAATAAAATAGAAATATATAAACAAACTCGCGAAACGAGACATCAGTGTTGTCCTAAGAATCAGCATCACTAAAGTCTTAAACGTACTCACCTCGACTACTTACCCCATAAAACCCCGAGTTTCCCCTTATGATTGTCTTGAATATGAGGCATAGGGTACGGCATGCCTTTCACAAGACCTGTTGTTTCTCGTGGATCACATCCCTCACCCGAATTGTGGAACTGGTTTAATCGGCTTTATCTTTTTTAAATTTTATAGTATCGTTTCTTAAGTATGGAAATCATGGAATTTAAGGACTTTTTAAAACCTGGCATGATCGGCGAGAAAACAGCGTGGGTTACGGAACACCTGACCGCTCAGGCGTGGGGAAGCGGGGAACTGCCAGTATACGCTACTCCGGCTATGGTTGCCCTCATGGAAGGAGCCTGTGTCAGCGCCGTTGATCCGGTGCTTCCTCAAGGATTTTCCACCGTGGGAATTGAGCTTGCCATCACCCATATCGCAGCTACTCCCCCAGGAATGCAGGTCCGGGCGACCGGTACCCTCCTGGAACTTGAGGGTAAGAAACTCTGTTTCCGGGTGGAAGCCTTTGATGCCTCAGGCAAGATCGGGGAAGGTACCCATAAACGGTTCATCATTGAGAACGAAGCTTTTCTTAAAAAAGCCCAGGCAAAGCAGGGAAGAGCGGAGCATTGAAGCAGCTTCAGGGGAGTGGTAAGGAGGCGCTATGTATCGGATAGGGCTTAGCGTAGGGGGCTGGGTCCTACTTAGCCTCATAGTAGGGGGATGTTTGAGCACCCAGGTTGTTCCCGTTGAACCAGGGATCTATGAAGGTCGCAGCCAAGGATATGGGGGACCTATCCGTGTTTCGGTGCAAACCACCGGGAAAACCAGAAATTCCCTGCGTATCCTGGATATTGTCATCTTAGACCATCAGGAAGATCCCTTGGTGGGGGGTGCAGCCCTGGAAACCCTGCGGGAAGAAGTGTTGGCTGCCAATGGGACGGATCTGGACGGGGTATCCGGGGCTACTGAATCAAGCCGGGGATTCCTTGCGGCCATTGATGATGCCTTGGATCAGGCCATTCTGCATTAGATTCTACGAGGTGCTTGAAACTTTTTACTCGTATGATTACTTTTGCTGGTATGAGTGATTGCATTTTTTGTAAAATCGCTTCAGGCGCCATACCGGCTCAGAAACTCGATGAGGATGACGAAATCCTGGCTTTTCATGATTTGGCTCCTCAAGGGCCGGTTCATTTCTTGGTAATCCCCAAAAAGCATATCTCGAATATCATGGAAGTGGAACCAACCGATACCCTCCTGCTGGGAAGGCTGCTCAATAAAGCCCAGGCTCTGGCTCAGGAACAAGGATGTACTGAAAAGGGCGCCCGGTTTGTGATTAACTGTAAATCGGATGGAGGCCAAACCGTGGATCATCTCCATATTCATGTGATTGGAGGCCGGCCTCTGGGTTGGCCTCCGGGATAAGGGTTGGCGTACGGCCTTGGGCTTTAGAGCGGAACAAACTACCAAGAGTAACCAGTTCCTATGGTTACTATACTATACGGCCACCCATAGGTTGAAATCTGGATACCAAAGGATTTTAGCGATAGTGCGTTGTATAGTGTAATATTCTTTATATAGCGACAGCGTATCCCACGGGGTGCGCAGATTGAAACGAGGTACTATGCAGTCCTTAGGAATAAATATCGGATCTACCAGTTTAAAAATGGTTTTGGTTGAGCATGATCAGGTGCGGTGGAGTGCAATTACCCCTCATGAAGGAGACGTCGGGGCCGCGGTACGGAAGATCCTCGACGAAGGAAAGGTTCCCCGGGGAACTCCAACCTTGGTAACGGGTAACGAAGGCCGGTTTATGTTTGATGCTGCAGGTACCCTGGAGCCTCTCTGTGTAGAGGCTGCCTTGAAAGCCTTAGACCTTAAGGCTGATGCAGTGGTAAGTATGGGCGGAGAAGACCTCGTGGTCTATGCGCTCAATCAAGAAGGCAGGATCATCAACAATTTCTCGGGGAATAAGTGTGCTTCCGGGACTGGAGAATTCTTCAAACAGCAGCTTGCCCGAATGGACATGAAACTGGAAGATATCAACCAGGTACCGGATGACGCCAAGGTCTATACCCTCTCTACCCGGTGTTCGGTGTTTATGAAGAGCGATTGTACCCACCGGCTGAACAAACGAGAGGCCACGAAATACGATATTGTACTCTCGCTTTCAGATGTGATGGCGGTCAAGGTTATTGATTTCCTCAAGCGGGCCAAGATACATTCCGGCAGGGTGGTTCTTGTAGGGGGGATTACCCTCAACAGCCACATCATTCGGTTTATCCGGGAAAAGGCCCCCACACTGGAATTGCTCATTCCGGAAACCGCGGCGGTTTTCGAGGCCTTTGGCGCGGCAGTACTGGCGGCCAGTTCCGGAAGCCCGCTCCCGCCAGTGCAGGCGCTCCTTAAACCCAATACCATCCGTTTCGGCAGCTTGGGATCCCTCAAGGACTGGACTGATAAGGTAAAGACCTTTGACCAGAGTAGTGGTAAGGTACAAGCCCACAGGACCTACATCCTGGGAGTAGATGGAGGTTCCACCACCACTAAGGTATGCCTTATGGATAGGGAAACCGACGAGATCGTGGCGAGCCACTACGGGCGTACCCACGGAGACCCGGTTAAGGCCCTCAAGGAATGTCTTGCCGTCATCAAAGGTAAAATCCTGGCAGATACCGGGAACCAAGAGGTAGCTATAAGTCTGGTGGCTACTACCGGTTCCTCCCGGGAAATTCTGGGCGTGTTTCTGGAGACGCCTGGGGTATACAACGAGATCATCGCCCATTCAGTGGGAACCACCTACTTTGATTCAGGGGTAGAAACCATTTTTGAGATCGGGGGCCAAGATGCCAAGTACGTGTTCCTCAAGAACGGAGTGCCCATTGATTACGCGATGAACGAGGCCTGTTCCGCAGGCACCGGATCCTTCTTGGAAGAGTCCGCATCCGGGGATCTTTCCATTCATGAAGCCGCGGATATAGGCCCTATTGCCCTCCAGGGGGATGCACCCCTCAAGTTTGGGGAACACTGTTCTGCGTTCATCAATTCAGACATCCGTAAAGCGGTTCAGCAGGGGGCCACCAAGGAGAATATCACTGCAGGAATCGTCTGTTCTATAGTAGCCAATTATCTGAACCGTGTGGTGGGGAACCGGACCATTGGAGGAAAGATATTTCTCCAGGGAGGGGTTGCCAAGAACATGGCGGTTCCCCTGGCTTTTGCCATGATGCTTAACAAGGAAATCCTGGTTCCCCCTTCACCGGAACTGATGGGCTGTTTCGGGGTAGCTCTCTTGGCTAAACGTAAACACGCCGAGGGGCTGCTCCAAGAAAAAAAACTGGACTTAGGAGAGCTCCTGACCAGAGAGATCGGCTATGAGCGGGTGTTTACCTGTCACGCCTGTGACAACCGTTGCCCTATCCAGGTCCTCAAGGTCAACGGACATCAGTATATGTTCGGCGGCCGCTGCAATAAGTACACCAACATGCGCAAAGCCTTGAAGGATGTACCGGTTTTCGACTATGTAGAGATGCGCCAGAAGCTGCTCTTTGAAACCTTCGCGGCCCCTTCGACCCCCGGAGTCCCTGCCCGGGACTATACCGTGGGGATCCCCCGGGCCTTTTCGGTACATACCTTGTATCCCTTTTACTCCTGGTTTTTCTATGAGTTGGGGATTAAAACCTTCTTGTCTACTGAAGTGGCCCATGCAGGGGTGGCCCGGGCAGAATCCACCTACTGTTTTCCCGCGGAAATTGCCCATGGCGCGGTACAGGACTGCTTGGATAAAGGCGCGGACTATGTGCTCCTTCCCCATTTCCGGGACATGCCCAGTTATGAGCAGGAGGTTCACGCCAACTTCTGCCCCATAACCCAAGCCCTTCCCTATTATATCACGAAGGCTTTTCCTGATGTGGACAAGAAACGGTTTCTCCCCTTGGTGGTGAGTTTTAAGTTCGGTGAAGCAAAAGCCCTCGAACTGGTTATGGAGATGACTAGGGGGCTGGGTATCGGCGAAGCAGAAACCCGCCGGGCTTTTGAACGGGCCTTGGCAAAACAGCACGCGTATTTTACTGCCCTGAAAAACCTTGGTGAAGCGGCCCTGGCAGATGCCCGCAAAGCAGATAGACCGGTGATTGCTATTCTGGGCAGACCCTACAACGGTTTTACCCCAGAAGCCAACATGGGGATCCCCCGGAAGTTCACCACGCGAGGGTATTCGGTCATTCCCTTTGACATCCTGCCTTTTCACACTGAAAAGATCTTTTCCAACATGTACTGGTACTATGGTCAGCAGGATGTGAAGGCCGCGAGTCTCATCAAGCAGGAAGAAACTATCTACGTTACCTATATCACCAACTTTTCCTGCGCGCCGGATTCCTTCATCCTCCACTACCTCAAATGGGTCATGGGTCAGAAGCCCTTCCTCGTCCTTGAATTGGACTCCCATTCTGCAGACGCCGGGGTAGATACCCGAGTAGAGGCATTCTTAGACATTATCGACGGGTATCGGGCAAAGAAAACCGAGCTTGAGACCGAGCGTTACCACAACGGTTGGCAGCTTACTTTTGGCGCATCTCAAAGCGGAGAGGAGGATTTGCGGCTGGAGAACGACAAGACCGGGGAAACCGTACCCATTCGAGGCAATAAACGGGTGAAAGTGCTCCTCTGCAACATGGGGGCCATTTCCACCGAGTACATCGGCGCGGCAGTACGGAGCCTTAATATCAACGCCGAAGCCTTGCCTGTGGCTACGAGTAAGACCATCCAAATTGCCCGGGCCCACGCCTCGGGGAAGGAGTGTGTTCCCAGCCATTTGGTTCTGGGGAGTGCCTTGCAGTTTATCTTCAGCGAAAAGTACCGGAAAGACGAGTTTTATCTCCTCTTTGTACCCATCACCACCGGTCCTTGCCGAACCGGGCAGTATTTCGTGTACTATGAAAATCTTTTCAGGGATATGCGGCTAGAAAATGTGGTGGTCTTTACCCTTTCGGCAGATAATTCCTATACCGAGCTGGGACCGAATTTCGCGAAAGAAATGTGGAAGGGCTTTGTGCTTTCTGACTACCTCAAGGACATTCAGACCAGCCTTAAAGCCACGGCGAAAGATCCGAAAAAGGCCCTGGCAGATTACGAAATATCCTGGCGCCGAGTCATGCACGCGGTAGAGCATGAGCCTAAGCGGATCTGGGAAGAATTACGAGGGGTCGCGAAGGATCTTAAGAACATACCGCTGAAATGCCGGGTAGCGGATTGTCCCAGGATACTCATTGTAGGGGAGATCTATGTGCGGCGGGATGACTTTGCCGTAGGAGAACTCACCGATCTCCTGAGTGAGCGGGGCATTGTGGTCAAGGTGTCGGGGATCGCCGAGTGGATCCATTACCTGGATTTTGTCCGGGAATATGCGCTTAAAAAACTCATCAAGCTGAGGAAGCCCGGCAAGCGGCTCTTTGCCAAACCGTGGCAGGATCTCCAGAAGCTGAAAATCGAGGAATGGTGGAAACACTCGGTAGAAAAAAAGGTACTGGCTATCCTAGGCCCTACCGGGCTTATCCCGGAAACGCCTCATGACATGCACCGCATCATGGAAAATACCCAGAAGCATTTCGTCAACCTGGAACTCAATTCAGAGATCGCGGTTTCCAGCGGGGTAGCTGCCACCGCTATGGAAGACGGTTATTCAGGTATCGTGAACATCAGTCCGTTTGCCTGTCTCATTGGCCGGGTCATTGAGGGGGTATTTACCCCCTGGGCCAGGGAACGGAACTATCCGGTTCTTTCGGTAGAAGTGGATGGTAATTTGCTGCCCCCCAATATCGTGAACAAGCTCAACATTTTCATGGTTAACGTACTCCGGTTCAAAGGAAACCAGGACTTGTCGGGGCTTATTGATCCGGCAGGGGACCTGGTCTCCCCCCATGAGGAGTAAGGCTAAACAAAGTACGCGGGCGTTCCCCAGTGGACGCCGTACCCCCTAATCGCGCCGTATGAGAAGTACGAGAAAATTATTCGGCGAATACGGGTTCAAGGGCAATGGAAAGGCTGGGGAAGCTGTCCACGGCTGCGGTATCGTAGCGGGAAAAGGAACGGGTGAAGATCCGGTCTCCTTCAAACCGGTAGGCGTGTAGGATCTGGTGCTCAGGCTCGATAACCCAGTATTCCCGGACCCCTGCCTTGCGGTACAGTTCGAATTTCCGTTCCATCTCTATGGCGGAGTTTCCTGGGGATAGGATTTCCGCCACGAGGTCTGGTGC
>JAISBK010000034.1 GCA_031266255.1 Treponema sp. | reverse complement strand
GGGCTTTTGAACTCCAGGATGTTATCCGACTTGAATATCCGGGCGATGTTCTTCTCGATAGCCAGGTTGCGGGGTTTTTTAATGATCAGTAAATCGACCCGGAGGGGTTCAGTGGTAAGCTGGTACTCACTGGTGAACTCCAGGGAGTCTTTATAGTCAATCAATTCCCGTTGGATGGCCTGGAGAAAGGCGGGATGCCATTGTAGTTTTTCGGGGCGGGGCTTGTTAGTATCCATACCGGTGTTACGGTACAACAAAACGGGAACAACCGCAATATCCTGAACATCCGGCGGTCATTTCCAACCAGATTAAGAATGGAGTATCCTTAAAAGAAGGAGGGAACATGATACGATTTGACGAAACCGACGACCTTATTGATATTTGTCTGGATAACGTGTTCAAAGCGGTATTCACCAAAAACACCCCCGAATCCCAGGGTGCCCTTTCAAGGCTCATTTCTGCCCTGATTGGCCGAGATATTTCCGTAACCGCCATAAGCGCCAATGAGCCGCCCATAGACAACCTGCGGGACCGGCAAATTCGGTTCGACATCGCCTGTAGAGCCGAAAACGGCGAATTGGTCAATGTCGAGATGAGCCTTAATCCCAACCCGTTTGAGCCGGTCCGGCTTGAGTTTCACGCGGGGAAGCTCTTCACCGGACAGGACATCCGGGGAATAGATAAGACCTATAACGACCTGAAATATGCCTATCAAATAGCGATATTGGCAAAGAAACGGTTTTTCACGGATGAGACCGCTTTTCATACCTTTGAATACTACGATCCGGCCCATAGGGTATCGCTGAACGGGAGGAGCCGGATTACCACGGTAGAGCTATCCAAGCTGGACCAGGTAGTGGAAAAACCCATAGGGGAGATGAACGCCCAGGAACAATGGGCAATATTTTTCCGGTATTTACTTGACAAGGGGAAACGGGGGAAGATAAACGAGCTAATAGCGTATGAGGAGGGAATAGCGATGGCGAGCGAGGTATTACTGAGCATCAGCAAAGACGAGGTAGAGCGTGCACGGCTTGTGAGCGAGTACAAGTATGCGGTAGACACCCAGAGCAAGGTTGTGCACGCCAAACGGGAAGGCAGGAAGGAAGGCAGAAAGGAAGGCAGAAAGGAAGAGAAGTTGGAAATAGCACGGAATTTTAAGGCTCTTGGCGCACCCATAGAACAAATATCCCAGGCGACCGGGCTTACTGAGCAGCAGATCAGCGAGTTATAAAGGGAATATGGATGGCGAGTGAAGTATTGCTGAGCATCAGCGAAGACGAGGTTGAGCGGATGCGGCTTATGAGCGAGTACAAGTATGCGGTCGACACCCAAAGCAAGGTTGTGCACGCCAAATGGGAAGGCAGGAAGATGAAAAGCCGGGGTATCACGGTAGAACAAAACTCCCTAGGGCGTAGGTTTCGTCTTAGCCAACACCATGAGCAGTGCAATGTCCCCCTGGCGTACTCCAGGGATTCGGGCGGCTTGGCCAAGGGTGAGTGGATGAACTTGGGAGAGTTTCTCCTTGGATTCTGCAGAAAGACCGGGGATTGCCTGATAGTCTAAGGCATTATCCAGCTTGATGGCTTCCATTTTGGCATTTCGGGCGGCTGCCCGCTGTTCTTTTTCAAGATAACCCGCGTATTTTATATCCAACAGTACCCGATCCAGCCATTCTTGAGGATAGGCCCCTAATTCCGGGGCATAGGGGAGCAGATCTCCCAGGTGTACTGCCCCATTAGTCAAGGTCCGCTCCAGGGAATCCCCCCCATGAGACCGGAGACTCAGGGCTGCCCCAGACCGCGCTTGTTCCCGAAGACCAGGCACTTTCCGGTTCTGTAAAAGCTCCCGAATCACTTCCAGGGCTTGGGTTTTTCGTTGGAATCGTTCCCAACGCTGGTCCTGTACCAGGCCAAGTTCGCGGGCCTTGGGACAGAGCCGGGAATCCGCGGTGTCCTGGCGTAATACCAAACGGTGTTCTGCCCGGCTGGTGAACATCCGGTAAGGCTCTTTGGTGCCTAACGTGGTAAGGTCATCGATCAACACGCCGATATACGCCTCGGCCCGCCCTAACACCAGAGGGCGCTCCCCCCGGAGTTTCATCGCGCCATTGATCCCCGCGATAATACCTTGGGCCGCGGCCTCTTCATATCCGGAACTGCCATTGGTCTGACCTGCCACCAATAAACCGGCAAGGCGCTTGGATTCCAGGGTAGGGAAGAGGTCTAAGGGGTCAAGGTAATCGTATTCCACCGCATAGGCAGGCCGGACTATCTGCGCTTCTTCAAGGCCAGGGATGCTGTGGATGAAATCCCGCTGTACATCTTCCGGGAGGGAACTGGAGGCCCCATTGAGGTACATCTCGTTAGTGGCAAGTCCTTCAGGCTCAATAAAAATATGGTGCCGGTCCCGTTCCGGGAAACGGACCACCTTGTCTTCAATAGATGGACAGTACCGAGGGCCTACCCCGCGAATTTTACCGCCATAGAGGGGGGACCTATGGATATTCGCCTGGATAATACGGTGGGTTTGGGGGGTGGTATAGGTAATCCAGCACGGAACCGAAGGCCGATCCAGCACGGTCCCAGGCTCCACATCAAAAGAAAAAGGCACGGGCGGTTCCCCGTCCTGCTGTTCCAAACGGGTGTAATCAATACTGTTTGCGGCAATACGGGCAGGGGTACCGGTCTTGAGCCTGCCCAAGGGAAAACCCCGGTGCCGTAACCGCAGCCCCAATCCCAGGGCAGCCCCTTCTCCTAAACGGCCTTGGGGAGCGTCGTATGCTCCGATGAATAGCTTCCCTTCCATGAACGTACCGGTAGTCAGGATTACCACCTGGGCACTGATCTTGTGGCCCCGCTCGGTGAGGACTCCCTGGACGCGTTCTTGGGAGACCAGCAGATCAACCACCGTATCCATCAGGATAAAAAGGCCCTTCTGACTTTCTACCGCGGATAGGGCCGCGGCCTGGTAAGCTGCTTTATCTGCCTGGGCTCGGGGGGCTTGTACCGCAGGGCCCCGGGAACGGTTGAGAACCCGGTACTGGATACTGGATTTATCAATGAGCTTCCCCATTTCCCCCCCCAGGGCATCCACTTCCCGAACCAGATTGCCCTTGGAAAGCCCCCCCACCGCAGGATTGCATGAAAGGACGCCGATCCGGTCGGGGTTTTGGGTAATAAGGAGACCGGTGAATCCAAGCCGGGTAAAGGCCAGGGCTGCTTCAATGCCCGCATGGCCTCCCCCTACAATGATGCCATCATAATCCATGATCACCCTGAGCAATAATATCTTTAAATTCTTTTTCGTCTAGGGATTCTTTTTCCAGAAGCAAGCCGGCTACGGTGTTGAGGAGAACCTGATGTTCCGCAAGCTGAGCTTTGACCCATGTGTATTGTTTTTCCACGATATGGGCAATTTCCTCATCAATGTACTGCTGAGTCGCTTCAGAATATTCCCGGTGCAGCAGCGGTTCCTGAGCTTGAGACCCGCCTAACATACCGGCCCCCCGCTGGGTAAGCGCCACGTTTCTGAAACGGCTGCTCATGCCATAGTCGGTTATCATCCGCCGGGCAATATCCGTGGCTTTGGTGAGATCATTAGCTGCACCGGTGGAGATCTTGCCGAAAATCAGTTCCTCTGCTGCCCGGCCTCCTAGAAGCACGTCGATCTTACCCAAGAGTTCTCCCTCGGTCATAAGGTAGCGATCCTCCACGGGCATCTGGAGGGTATAGCCCAGGGCGCCAAACCCCCGGGGTACGATGGAAATCTTTTGCACCGGATCTGAACCAGGGGTAAAGGCCGCAATCAGGGCATGGCCGGTCTCATGGAAAGCCACGATCCGCCGTTCATCCTCGGATATGATGCGGTTCTTTTTCTGGAGTCCTGCCACGGTTTTTTCGATAGCCTCTTCAAAGTCCTTCTGAATAACCAGGTTTCTGTTTCCCCGAACCGCAAGCAGGGCTGCTTCGTTCACGATGTTCGCGAGATCTGCCCCTACAAACCCAGAAGTGAGCCGGGCAATAGCATCCAGATCCACCTGGGGACTGAGTTTTACCGCCTTGGAATGGATACGGAGGATCGCTTCCCTGCCTTTGAGGTCAGGCCGATCCACCAGTACCTGCCGATCAAAACGTCCGGGCCGGAGCAGCGCCGGATCTAATACATCGGGCCGGTTGGTGGCCGCAAGGATAATAAGCCCGCTTGTACCGTCAAAGCCGTCCATCTCCACCAAGAGCTGATTGAGGGTCTGTTCCCGCTCGTCATTGCCCCCGGCGATGTTGTTGAGCCGGCTTTTGCCAATCGCATCAAGTTCGTCAATGAAGACAATACAGGGAGCCTTATCCCGGGCCTGTTTGAAGAGGTCCCGAACCCGGGCCGCACCCACTCCAACGAACATCTCCACAAAGTCTGCTCCGCTCATACGGAAAAAGGCCACCCCTGCTTCACCGGCCACAGCCCGGGCCAAGAGGGTTTTCCCGGTTCCGGGAGGCCCCACAAGGAGTACCCCTTTGGGGATCTTGCCCCCAATATCCGTGTACTTCTTGGGGTTTTTGAGGAAATCCACCACCTCAATGAGTTCCTCTTTCGCCTCGTCAACCCCAGCAACATCGGAGAAACGGGTAACAATATCCCCTTCCGCGACGATCACCGCCCGGTTCTGTCCCACAGATAGGACATTGCCCCCCATGTTCCCCAGGCGCTTCATAAGGAAACGCCAAATAAAAAAGAAAAAGGCAATCGGCAGCACCCAGCTAAAAACAATGTTCAGGATCGCACTCCCTTCACGGGAAACCGCATAATAGGCCACCTGTTTTTCGTCCATGAGCTTGATAAGCTCCGGGTCGTTGATGGGCACGGTTCGATACACCGGTTCTGATGACGCAGCGTAGGGGTTTCTGATACGAGGTCCTGGAGGAAGTTCCTGTTTCAGCGAGGTATAACCGGTAAAATAGGAATCCGTGAGTTCTACCCGTTTAATCTCCCCAGAGGCGATCTTGGCCTTAAAATCAGAAAAATCAACCGTAGGATTCACCCGATTCATAAAGACATAGTTAAAAAGGCTCATCCCTACCACGAGGATCAAGATATACATAATAGAGAATTTCCAGCCCCCAAAAGGTTTCGGATTGGGGAGCGGAGGTCCGCCAAAGGGAAATTTAAACCCCTTACGCTTGTTGTTTTTTCGCTCACCCATCAAACCGCTCCTTATCACGTGGCATTTTGCTTAATACTAATATCAATCTTTTGGTACGGTATTTCAATATGTTCCTGTTCAAACCGCTGTTTAATGCCGATCAGCATCGAATTTCTGACGTTCCAGTAGTTGCTCTTGTGAAACCATACCCCAAAAAGCAGTACCACCCCGGTCCGGTCGAATTTATCCACCCCAAAAAGCGGGGCAGGATTATCCATGCAGTAGGTGTTCTTGTCCGCCACATCCAGAAGGATTTCCCGAACCTGTTCCAGGTTTTCCGTATACGGTACGGTAAGGCTGAGATCCATCCGCCGTATGGGAAACCGGGTAACGGTGATCAGGTTGCATTTGATGATGGTTTCATTGGGAATACGGACAAACAGATTATCATACGTCCGGATCTTCACGGAAAGCAGATCCATAGACATGACGATTCCGGTGATCGTATCCACCGTAATGGCATCCCCCACCTGGAAGGGCCGTTCCGACAAGATAAACAGTCCTGAAATGAAACTGGACATAGAGGTCTGGGCTGCAAAACCCACGACAATACCTGCAACTCCTGCGGCTCCCAAGATGGTGGAGGTATCAATACCCAATGCCTTAAAGACACAGAGCACCGCCATGACCAAGCCTGCATAACGGATCCCCTTCTTGATCAGAAAGGTACGCTGATCGCTTATCCTGCCTTTGAGAAACTTCCCAAGAATAAACTGGATCAGGTTAAACACGATGATGATGACCAGCACCATGATCAGGGTTTTCATGATCTGGACCATGAGTTCCATGGGCTTGGTTTCTTGAGAAAATTGGGTTACTGCTTCTGAAAAAATGGTGGTATCCATGCTACGGCTCCTATAGACTGGTTATGTTTTTTATGAAGTCCGCACTTTGACGGATAAATATATCACTCATACCGTTTCGTACGGCAGCGCGGATCTTCCGGTATGATTCCCGCGTTTCAGGGAGCACATTCATTTCGATATTCCCCCCGACAAGGGAATCCATAGCCACGGTATCGGACCATGCGCAGCCCTCATGTTCATAAATACTCAGGGATTCAGTATCAATAGCCAGCCGGTCTAATTCAAGCGGCACTTTGGAACGGTTCCGGATTACCAGGGGACAGCGGATCAGGGAACGCGGGGCAGCGCAGAGTGCCGCCTGATCCCAGGTGATGCAACTGGACCGGAGGGAAAGGCAGAGGAAGCCTGATGCGGTATCATCCCCAAACCAGGCATCTGCACAGGTGAAGGGGGTGAACGCGGCTATCCGCTGATTATCCTCAGTTTCAAAGGACATAAGAGGCGGAAACAACGCGGTAAAGCGGACTTCTGCGGCAGGAACCAGAGAGACCTTCTCAGGCAGCGGTACCAGGTAGGGTTTTTCACTTATATAGGAGGGATACAGGGTAAGCCCCGTTCCCGGTCCTACCGTCATAGAGCAGAGGAGGCCTTCCGGAGGAATCTCCTCCTTTGGACCATACCACTCATCAGTTATGTCTTTGAGGGGCAATACGGTATAGGCGGCCTGCCATATCTCCCCTTCTCTTTTGAGATATGCTAAGGCCCCGTTCAGGTGCCAACCGTACCACAGGCCGTCCTGCGGTTCAAAAGACGTGATTAAAAAGTTATCTAACACATTATCCATGCCAATACTCCTATAAAATTAGTATACTCAAGGATCATACGCAATGGGAATGTACAACAAGGGATAGAGGCGGATACTCCCTATACGCCCTATTTCTCATCAAATCTTCTAGAAAAATTCGACTTGACATTTTTATAGTACCTTAAATAATGTCAATTATGGATTACATAATTCGTTAGTCAGTTTCCTGGAGGGAAAGCATGGAATCATTTTCGAGAATAATCGGGACTATTGATGGCTGGTTATGGGGTCCCTGGCTGCTTGTCGTGCTGTTTGGAACGCACCTGTTTATGACTATCCGAACAGGGTTTATCCAGCGGAAAATCGGGCTTGGCATTAAACTCTCCGTGACAAAAGACCTTGACGGGGTTGGGGATATTTCCCAATTCGGGGCATTAACAACGGCGTTGGCTTCAACCATAGGAACCGGGAATATTATCGGTGTCGGTACGGCCATCGCGCTTGGCGGTCCCGGTGCGGTTCTTTGGATGTGGCTTGCCGGTATCTTTGGCATTTCTACCAAATATGCCGAAAGCCTGCTCGCGGTAAAATACCGGGTAAAAGACGAAAACGGCATGATGCTCGGCGGCGCGATGTTTGTGCTGGAACGGGGCCTTAAAATGAAATGGCTCGGGGTGCTGTTTGCTGTTTTTACCGCAATCACCGCTTTCGGCAGCGGGAACGGCGTGCAGTCAAACGCGATCGCGAATCTTATGCATGAATCTTTCAGTATTCCCAAGTGGGTAACCGGCATTATATTGGCAGTGCTGGTCGCGTTCGTGTTGATAGGCGGAATCAAATGGATCACCAAGGTTTGCGAAGCCATGGTACCGTTCATGGCGATTTTCTATATTGTCGGCTGTGCCATCATCCTGGTGATCAACCGGGCGTACCTTGGACAGTCGGTACAGCTCATTCTGGATGCAGCCATTTCTCCCCGTGCTATGGGAGGCGGTTTTGTCGCGTCGTCTCTGATGAGCGGGGCCCGGTATGGTATCGCGCGCGGTCTTTTCTCCAACGAATCAGGTCTGGGTTCCGCTCCTATCGTGGCGGCGGCGGCTCAGACCCGGAATCCGGTGCGGCAGGCTTTGGTTTCTAGTACAGGCACGTTCTGGGACACGGTTATTATCTGTTTGATGACCGGCCTCGTTGTGGTAAGTTCCGTGATTGCCAACGGCGATATTGACGCTCTCAACGACGGTGGCAAACTGGTACACGCTGCTTTTGATCAAATTCCTGTTCTGGGAGCAATCGTGTTGACCTTCGGCCTGTTCATCTTCGCGTTTTCCACCATACTGGGCTGGTCGTACCATGGTGAAAAAGGCGCGGAATACCTGTTCGGACCCAAAAGCACCATTCCCTTCCGGATTATATACGTGATTTTCACATTCCTCGGTACGGTACTCACCATCGGGGTTATGTGGGATCTGGCGGACGTGCTGAACGCGCTTATGTCCATCCCTAACCTCATCGCGATTCTGCTGCTGAGTCCGGAAATTGCCAAACTAACAAAATACTATGTGTATGAAAATCATATTGATGAAACCGACAAGACGCCTATTCCGTTACGGACGGCTAGTTAGGTAACTATATCAGCGGGACTGGCCCTCCGCTGATATAGTTTCACATTGGTTTCAGAAGCCATTTGCAAAATTTTATTTTGTAACTGCTTCGATATATAAACATATCCAGAAACCGTATGATAAAGTATACCGCTTGTATGGGTACATGACCATCATTTCTAGGTTGAGGTTCGGGCATACGCATTTTCATAGAAACCTCCAAAGCGGAAAAGCGGGCAGGGATAGATTAAGGCAAGGCTTCTTCCCATCGTTTTTGAATCGATTGGGCAGTGGCGGCGGCATCCTGATCTTGGGTAAACATACTAGAGAGTTCATCCCGAACTATGTTTTCTAGGGAATGCACTCGAGGGATACCGGTGAATTCCTGCACAGCATCTCCCCCTTCATACATATCATACGCCTTGGCATAGAGATCCCCGTTAAGGTTCCGCACCCTGTTCCAGTTCCCAGGCACTGCATGGGAAGCAAGGGTTATAAGGGAACTCCGTTCCATCAAGAACGCGATGAAAGCCCAGGCCTGATCCTGATGTGTACTGTACCGAGAAATGCCGGTGTACCAGCTTGTTAATCCGAACACCGGTTTAGAGGTGGTGTCCACTCCGGGGATGGTGGTAATACCGAAGCCCGTATCCCCCATCAAGTGCTGCAGGGTATCAATATCCTGTACTGATGCCAACATCATGCCGATTTTACCCTGGGCGAATTCTTCAAGTTTCTGTTCTCTAGTTTTCAAGAAACTCTCAGGTGAAAGTAATCCTTCTTTATATAAGGTGTTAAGGAACTCCAAGGTACCAAGAATAGAAGGGCTGGTGAAATTGGGTTTGCCCCCTTGCAGCATTACCCCGCCTGCAGCCCAGATCCAGGAATACACATCCACATACAAACCATCGGGATACTCTGGGCTTAATGCCAGGGCCATACCAAAGCGACCGGCGCCGCTATTGGTAATGGTTCGGGCATACCGTAAAAAATCTGCCCGGTTCTTGGGAGGACGATCAAACCCTGCGGATTGTAATACTTCCGCATTATAAAAAAGCGGAGCCATGAATGAAACCACCGGGAGGGTCCACACTTCAGCGGATCCTGGAAGCTTATAGGACGACGGCAAACCAGGAATAAACGCCATATTTTCCATGTTTTCGGTGTTTTCTATATAGGTATTCAAAGGTTCAAGCATATCCTGCCGGATGAGTTCATACAACCACCGGGGGTCGAGAGCCAAGATATCGGAACGCCTAGTCGTGCCAGGTACCCCCTTGAGGAGCTGGTCCTCCATTTCCTGATAGGAAAGCTGCTCTAACTTGACGGTAATACCAGGATTGCTCTGTTCAAATTCGTGGATGATGCTGGTAAGGGTATCGTTTTTTAGTTCATCCTGCCACCATTGGGTAAATACCAGGGTGCTGGCCTGAGTTTCCTCCTTGATTTTGGCGCTGGCCTTGATAAAGAAACCAAGAGGCAAGAGGATAATGATCAAACCTAAGAGAATCCGGTCAATCATGGGTAGCTTTTTAAGCGCCTTAGGAATCATGGGCATAGTATAACCCATAACGGGGACGGTCTATCAAGTACGAAGGGTACGTGCATGGCTAAACGCGGCGATGATTTCCTGGGCAATATGCTCAGGCTCCTTTGCTTCTGCCGGAATGATACTATGGGCATGGCTTTTATAAGCTGCGGCCCTTCGCTGGTGCAAGGTTTTATGGGTTTCTTGAGGATTATCCGTATTGAGAAAAGGGGGCAGCGGCCCTTGGCATATCCGCTTCCATGCGGTTTCTGCAGACACCTCCAGATAGATGATGCGCATATCCGGGTGGTTCAACAAAGCCATAGCATCTTCATTATCAATAATACCCCCGCCAGCAGCAATAATCTGAGGCCCTGCCGCCTGTGCCTTGATTAGGCTTGCCAAAGCCTGGGTTTCAGCTTCCTTGAGCCGCTCCGGAGCTTGGGTATACAAGGTCCGGGGACTGCTCCCCGTCTGTTGTTCAATCAGCTCATCCAGATCGATAAAATCGCTTCCCCAAAACAGAGCCAAGGCCCGGCCTGTACTGGTTTTACCCACATGTTTCGGCCCCGTGAGGATGATGCGATATCGGTGTACTGCTGTTCCCATAGACGCTATCTTACCAGAATGGTTACTATAAAACTAGTATCATGGCTGGATTATGGATATTAGGACTTTTACTGCTCATTGCCGCTTTACCCGTTTTACTGGTTTATCTCTGGTTTCGGAGCTGTACCTTTCCCATGCCCTTCTATTGGTTTCTTTTATCCTTGCTGGCCGGAGCGTGTTCACTGCTCATTGCTGCGCTGCTGCAATGGCTCTGCTCTTGTACCGGCGCGCCCAGGACCTTTTCGCCCAGCGACGGCATGGGGGCCTTCCTCTTCACCATATTCATCCGGATTTCTTTAACTGAAGAGACCGGACGGGTCCTCGCCTTGGGGCTCCTGTTTCGGCTAGGCCGCACGCGCCAAGGGATTCCCCAGCCTTCCTTGGAGACGGGGCGTAGGGCAAGCCCTGAGTCATTCGGTGTGGCTACCGGTCTTGTGGCGGGTCTTGGGTTCGCCTTTATCGAGAGCGCTTCCTATGGAGCGACGGATATTATGATTGCCCTACTCAGGGCGTTTACTGCTGCGCCATTACATGGGGCCTGCGGCGCCCGCATAGGCATGGGGATACGATCTTACCGGCAAACGCCTTATCGTGCCCTTCGCCATTTTCTTTCCGCGCTTATCCTCCATGGCATGTACAACCTGATGGTCATTAGTCCTGGAATCCCCCCAATCATCCCTATACTGATAGCCTTTTCATCGCTTCTTCCTGCTCTGTACCTCATCATTAACAAATCGTGTAAATCGGGATTCGACGGCGATACCAGCGCAGGAGGCCGGCCAAAAACAGGGAGAAAGTCGCTATAGTAAGGTTGACAAGCAGATTTTACAAAATGGTAAAATCTGCTGTAGGGAGTAACGTTATTTCACTGCACCGCCTATAAGGGTTACCCGTCCGTCGGTTTGCGGAACCAAGGGCAAGTCCTGAGCGTAGATATAGTCAATCACCACGGTGCTTATGGGAAGTCCGGTTTTCTTTACCGATGTCCCCTGCTCAATGAACATCCAGTACCCGTCCCCACCGTCGTATAAATAGGAACTGGTGGCTATACGGTAGTCCTTTTGCGGATCTAATGCCACACCGTGAATAGTCAGGTCTTTGAGCAGTGCATCGCTGGTATCCCGATCCGTGTAGTCCAGGGTGTAACGTACCTCTTTTGATACCATGCCCCAGGCTCCGGTGCCGCTTCCGCCGCCGCCGCCATGCCGGACTTTCGCCGCAAAATTAAA
>JAISBK010000027.1 GCA_031266255.1 Treponema sp. | reverse complement strand
CCCCCCTGACTTCGGAGGATATCAAATTTACGATTGATTATAACCGGGAAGGCCCCTCGAACAACCGCTATTCCCACCATACCAGTCAGTTTCCCCGGCTGCCCGGGGAAGGGATCACCATCATTGACGAGCTGACCCTCCGGGTAACCGGCGCCTATCCCATGCCTTTTTTTGACCGGGAACCCTGTGCGGAACTTCCCATAGTCCAGAAGGCCCAATGGGAAAACATCCAGGACCCCCGGCAGTTTACCGGCAAGTCCATTGGCACCGGGCCCTATAAGATCGTGGACTATAAGGTGGGGGAATATTATAAACTGGAAGCCTTTGAGGACTACCACCTGGGCGCCCCTCTGGTAAAGAATCTCAACCTGGTGGTGATCCGGGACTTCTCCACCATGTTTACCGCCCTGCGGAGCGGGGAAATAGACGCCGCCGCCCGGAACCTGCCCCCGGAAATGGTGGAGGAGTGGTCCGGGATTCCCAATATCACCATCGTAAAAGCCCCCTATCTTTGGGGAGCCTCCATCACCCTGGATACCTCCACCCGGCCCTTTGGGGAACTGGCCTTCCGGGAAGCCTTTAGTTACGCCATTAACCGGGACGAGCTTTTACAGATCGTAGGCCTGAGCCGGGGCAGCAGTGGCACCGCGGGCTATCCCCATCCCCTCTCTTTCCATACCAACCCCGACAATTCCCAGCCTTACGATCCTGAAACAGCGGCCCGGCTTTTTACCGAAATAGGTTATGTAGACATCAACAGCGACGGTTTCCGGGAAACCCCCGAGGGCCGGCCCATTGACTGGCGGATTCTGGTGGATGCTTCCGGGCCCCTCTATGTCCGCGCTGCGGAGATAATCACCGAACATCTGGCGGCAATCGGCTTTAAATCCCATGTGGAGGCCCTGGAAACCGCCGCCTATAACGAAGTGGTAAACGTCCAGGGAAACTACAATATGACCGTAGGCGAATTTGTCCCCCACGGTCTGGCCGACGACGATATGATGTTAGTCCTCCAGGCCGGGGAACAGAAAACCGACATCATCCCCTACCCGGAACGGGACCAGGCCATGAAGGACTGGGAAGCCGCAGTCTCCAAAGAAGACCGGATGGCCGCGACCTACCGGCTCCAGACCCTGATCAACAAGTACCCCAAACGGGTCATGCTCTGGTATCCCGAGGGATTTTTCGCCTATAACAACACCCGGTATGACAACTATTCGGTGATCATGGGGGAAAATGATGTTTTCCATAAGTATTCATTTATCCCCAACGAAGCCCGGAAAGGGTTTGTCCTCGAAGATTACCGCTAAGAAAACGGGGAGTGGGGCCGCTGGGTTTCTTCAGGCGGCCCGTTCCCCTCGAGCCCGCTCACCCCCCCGAAACATCCCCTCCACCTCATTCCGTCGTTTATACCGTTCCTTATTATATTCCCAGGGTTTCTTCCGGTTCTTTTTTGGAGGCATTATCGGACTGTACCCCCATTCAAACGCAAGCAACCGCCTCTCCCCGTCCTCATTCGCCCGATCCATTTTTCCATTATGTGCCGCCAGAGCATTGCGGAACCTGCCACGACGGACAATGCGGTTATCAAGGGGATGGATCGCCAACGTCAGTATCGACGGTAAACTCTTGGGTATGTACGGGGATAGGCCCCTGGTACGGCAGAACCAGTTGTTTTGACGCATACATAACCAAAAATGATTATCCCGGATTAAAAATGATTATAGACAGGGCAAGTAATCACTGGAAAAATGCATTCATGGCTAACATAAAACAATTCAGGAAAAAAAAGAGCCTTGGAAAAGAAAAATGGCTCTATGTAATGATGATTCCCGGGCTTCTTTATTACATAATATTTAAGTACGGGCCTATGTTTGGTCTTACGATGGCTTTTCAGGAATTTAACGTTTTTCTGGGATTTTTTCGGAGTCCGTTTGTCGGGCTTGACCATTTTAAGCGGTTCTTTAGTGAGCCTACTTTCGGAATGCTTTTTACCAATACATTAATCTTCGGTTTGATGAATATTTTTATCTATTTTCCTATCCCGATCATTCTTGCATTGCTTTTAAACGAGATTCGTATTATTTGGTTTAAGAGGTTTACTCAGACCCTTGTTTATATTCCCCACTTTATATCCTGGGTGGTGATTTGTTCAATTACCAATATTATTCTCACTGTTGATGACGGCATCGTTAACAATATTCTGGTTTATTTGGGCCGGGAGCCCATCAGGTTTCTTACGAGCGCTGCTCTTTTCAGGCCGCTTATAATGATGCAGATAATCTGGAAAGAATCAGGTTGGGGGACAATAATATTTTTAGCGGCCTTATCCTCTATTGATCCGGAATTATATTTTGCCGCCGAGGTTGACGGTGCTTCCCGTGGGCAAAAATTGTGGTATATTACTTTGCCGGGGATAAGAAGTACCATCGTAATCTTATTAATACTTAGGTTGGGACATTTTCTTAATACCGGTTTTGAACAACTACTCCTGATGATAAATCCTTTGAATAGAAGCCTGGGTGAGGTATTTGATACATATGTTTACACTACAGGTATTTTGGGCGGCCAGTTCAGTTATACCGCAGCAGTGGGTTTTTTTAAATCAACGGCATCATTAATTTTGGTAGTATTGGCGAATTTTATGGCAAAGAAATTCGGCGAAGATGGGATCTACTAATAAAAGATGATGATGATGGATAGGAGTAGCCAGATATGAAGCATAAACCTGCAGATATAATAATTGATGGATTAATTCTTTTCATAATGGGCATTGTTGGTATTATGGCTGTTTTGCCTTTTGTGTATGTGGTTGTGGCTTCCCTGACGCCGCCTGAATTGATGGGCAGAGGTCAGATGATACTGATCCCCAAAAGGCTATCTTTTGAAGCATACCGTTATGTGTTTTCAACAAAAACATTGATGCAAGCTCTTAGAGTTTCTGTGCTACTAACTGCCGTAGGTACTACTTTTAATATAATGATGACAGTACTTTTCGCTTACCCACTGGCTCATTCTGGGATAAAGGGAAGACGAATTATTCTTTTCCTGGTTACCTTTACCATGATGTTTTCTGGCGGCATTGTGCCGGAGTATATGATTGTACGGAGTCTTGGGTTGATGAATAAAATGTCGGCCCTCATACTGCCCGGAGCGATCAGTACTTTTAATTTTGTTATATTCAGGAATTACTTTCAGGAGCTTCCAAAAGAACTTGAAGAATCAGCCATGCTTGATGGTGCGGGTTATTTATATATCCTAATGCGGATAATTCTTCCAATTTCCATGCCTATAATTGCCACCTTTGTTGTTATTTACGGTGTAGGAATTTGGAATTCATGGTTTGCGGCCACCCTCTATCTCAGGGACAGTACAAAATGGCCAATTCAAGTAGTACTTAGAATGCTAACCAACTTATCTATGGCCTTGGGAGATACGACTGCAATGGATAGTGATATTATGCTGCCACCTGTGAGCACAAAGATGTGTACTATCGTAATAGCAACGGTACCGATATTGGCGGTTTACCCTTTTATGCAGAAATATTTTACTAAGGGAATCCTGCTGGGATCTGTAAAGGGATAATCTTTAATTCGTCTCATTGTAAAGACGGGTCATTCTAATTATTTTTTTGGAGGAAAGATGATGAAAAGAATTACAATAGCTGTTTTTTTGGTGATTGTTGCGGGAAGTATTTTGTGGGCCAGAGGAAGTAGCCAAACTCCGTCAGGAGGAGAGAGGACGAGGGTGTATACCATAATGGCTCCTCTGATTTTCCCGGAAGTGCCTCCGCCAGATGCTCCTGTAATAGTAGAGTTAAAAAAGCTCACTCCGCATCCGTTTGAATTACAATTTGTTCCAACAGACGGGTATCAGGACAGGTTAAATATCTCTATTGCTGCCGGAGAATTACCTGATGCCTTCTGTGTAACTGACCCAAAACATAACACGTTTATCAGTGCTATCAATGGGGGTCTCATCTGGGAAGTGACCGATGCAATTAAATCTTCAAAAACAATATCGAAGAATATGCCTCAACAGGTATTAGCAAACACCAATATGGGCGGAAAAAATTATTTTATTCCCAGGACACGCACTATGGTGGATACTGGTTATAGCTTTAGGAAAGACTGGCTGGCTAAATTGGGCCTAAAACCTCCAACTAATATGGATGAGGTTTATAATATAATGAAGGCTTTTACCACCCAGGATCCTGACGGGAATGGCAGACATGACACCGTCGGATTAATAACCGCGGCCGACTCAAGTGGTATTTGGCAGTTACGGATTTCCGCAACGGCTTTTGGAGCAGGCAACGGATGGGTTGAAGAAAATGGCGGGCTGATACCGGTCTTTATGACCAAGCCATACATGGATACCATTCGGTTTTACAAGAGGCTGTATGACGAAAAGTTAATGAACCAGGATTTCGCAACCATACGGGCGGAGAGGGCGCTGGAAATATTAAATACCGAAGCGGGAGGAGTTCTGATCGATGTTATAGATCGGCCAATGAGCCGTTTTGAGGTGCTGGTAAAAACAAAACAGGCGCAAAATCCAAATATCCAACTTGAGGATCTTTGGGATTTCACCACCGACGTAAAAAGCGTTACCGGTGATATTCGTTTACCGGCAATCTCCGGTTATTATGGCGGCTTTGCCTTCCCAAAAACGTCTG
The DNA here is from genome assembly GCA_031266255.1 of Treponema sp. Taxonomy (GTDB): domain Bacteria; phylum Spirochaetota; class Spirochaetia; order Treponematales; family Breznakiellaceae; genus JAIRLU01. The sequence continues at coordinate 448 of JAISBK010000027.1, read as the reverse complement.
TTAAAACGCAAGCGGAATTCCAGGCTTGTTTTGATATTTTTGATGCATTCGATACTGACGAAGCAAAAGATTTAGTTAATTGGGGTATAGAAGGGAGAAACTTTCAATTACAGGCTGATGGGAGAGCAGTAGCTATTAATGTTGATAATTATGCTCGAGAGGTCAACGTTTTTGCGGTAATCGGAATTACCGCAAACAATATCCCCGGCAAAATTGTAGGAGTTAATAGGCCATATCGGGAACGGGTAGATACCACTAACAGGGCAAATATAGATAAAGGATACGGGATAGCGGATCCCACTTTCCCGCTCATATCAGCAACCCAAACATCAAGAGGCGCCGAATTACAGAAGATCATGGCAGACGCCCAGATCCAATGGGTCATGGGCCAGATCGACGAAGCCGGTTACATGGCCGCAATCGAACAATGGAAAAACTCAGGCGGCCA
>JAISBK010000010.1 GCA_031266255.1 Treponema sp. | reverse complement strand
CCACCTGTAACGCTCTCTAATATTTTCTATCCTCTCTTCTTCAGGAAGTCCATTGAGGCTTTTGATAAAACGGATAAATTCTACTTTTTCTTCATTTGTTTGTAACTTTAATCTTATTCTGGATCCGATTGTTATTGAATAGACCTTACCGTTATATAATATCACCTTTATTGCCACTAGGGATTCATAACGACACATAATAGCAATATCTTCTTTTGAAAATCCTGAATTATCAGGATGGCTATTTGGTCAAGGTTCAGCCGTGTATACTTTTGATTACGTTTAATGAGAACAGGTGCTTCGTACTGAGGCGCTGCGGGCCCAGGGACTGTGCTTAAGGCATGGATCCCTGAGCAGCCTGTTCTGTTATCGTCCTGGTGTATTGCTTACGCACTTCCTGTAACGTTTGTTCCGCCCGTGCGCTCCGGCTTACCTTCCCCTGGTTCCAGTTAAATGCCGGGTCTACCCCCTCAGGCACCTGTTCAACCGTGCCTTTGCGCTCGTTAACATAGGTCTTGTACCGTATTTCAGGCGCAACGGTCTTCACACGGATCGTACCACCGCCGCTCCCATCCGCACGGGGCGGGACCGGTATTCCTTGGGCTTGGTATTTTTTCAGTCGAGCTTCGGTTACCGCACGGGTGTAGCATTTACAGTTCCAGCCTTTGGGGGGGAAGTGACTATCCCACCAGGGGTCATCTTTGGGGAGAATCAGCCCATCCCAGCTGAGGTGTTCCTTCCGGTGGTGGACACTGGGGCCTATACGGTACAGCAGATACGGGTGCAGGTCGCTTTCCATGGTTCTGTCGTACTGTCCCTTTTGGTAGGCACTCCGCATGTTAACCCGGTAGATGGTCTTGAGGCGGCGGTCACTGCCAAGCTGGGCGTTGACCGTTTCCCCGGTCAAAGGATCGGGCAAGTCTTTTTTTCCCCACCAGCCTTTCTGTTGAAGAAGCGATTTGATATTTTTTTTGAAGGTCTCAAATGATTGGCCCTTTTCCATGGCTTCAGTGACCGCGTTATGTATATCTGCAAGGATATCAAGCTGCATGGCCTTGGCGACGGTGAAGGCTATGGCGTGTTCTTCCTGCCACACGTCTTTATAGGAAAAACCTACCTTGAGTGTTTTGTGCTTGAGGTACTCAAGGGCCTGCTTGGGGATGAGGTTTGACATTACGGGTCCTTATCGAACTGCGCATCCCCCAAGGCACGGGCTTTGAAGGTGGCAATGGCGATACACTCGGCAATCTTCTCTGAAGGCCAGGTGGTTACCAGGTTTTGAAGTTCTTCCCGGAACGATGCAAAGTCCGTTGCCTTGTCAGCCGCTTTTTCAAGTACCGTGGCAATGTCATCAGAAATAGGGAAGTATCCACTGCTGCTTTCAGCAAGCAAGGTATCAAGCTCATCTGAGGCATCGGTCTGTTCGGCGTTCAACTCGGGTTTTCCCGAATCGCCAGTTTCATTACTGGGTGTAGGTTCCAGGCGGCCCCCTATCACCTCATCCCCTGGTTTGGGATTGGAGAGCCCCAAAAGAGCACGTACCTCATCGGCCTTGGCCGTAAGACCTTGCGGCCCAAGCTTCTCAAGCGCCATGATGATCTGTTCCACGTTCTTTTCGTCTGGCTTAAACAGATCGATTTGGGGATAGGCTTCCTGCTCTCCAAAATTGAGCATAATATACGGAAGGGTAAGGGCACGGTTCAGGGTTTCTATCACCTGCTGAATGTCGCTGTCGGCTATATCGTCCCGTACCTTCTCGTGGGTCTCACTCTGGGCTTTGCTTGCCCCTTCATCGGTGGTCATGGTCTGCCCCAGGACCAGCTTGCTTATTTGTTTATCTACCCAATCGGCCAGGTTTTTATGGACATTGGCGGTTTCACTTGCATGTTTGGATTCGATGATTTCAAGGATGGCACTTTCAGGAATGACCGCACCGAAATCCTGCCCAATGTTGGCTACTGCCTTTTTGAGGGTACTGATATCCCGTTCTGTCGCTTTTTTACCGTATTTTCCAATACGGATAGGGTAGCCGTAGCGGTCAATGAAGGCTGCCCAACTGGATACATCATAGGATTTGAGCATCCCGTAATAGAGGGCAGGAAGCGCCAGTCCTGTGGTGATCTGGTTTCCGCTGATAAGATGTGGCTCATGTACCACAAAATGAAAGGGCTGGAGCGGTTCAAGGTCGATTCCGTAGGGGGTACGGAGCATCAGGGTTTTGCCGGTTTCTTTGTCATACTGGAACCAACGGGGATCGCGGAAGAGATACTGTTTCGGTTTCCAGGGGGTTTTATCGGTATCCCAGATTATTTCAGTGACGGAAAAGCCTTTAGCCAGCGCGTCCAGCATATCTCGAATCAACGTGTACAGTTTGGCACTGCTGTTTTTGACCATATCCCGTTCCACTGCTTCGGCTAATTCCCTATCGTGTTTCTCTTCACTTGCGGGGACTACTTTGATTTCAAGGCCGGTAATGGCATCCTTACGGGTGGAGAGCACTGAGCGGTAATGGGGGTCTTTGAGCTCCAGGTCCTGAGCTAACTCCAAGTATTCTGCAGGACATTCACCGCGGCGGACATTGGAGAGGATAGTGGCCAGGTATTCGGGGGTTAAACGGTGAAGCAGGGAGAAATCACCCCAGGGGTGGCGATTGGTGTAGGGTACTGAATAGGCTTGTTCCCGGGTCTTGAATTTTGCCGGGTGAGTTACTCGTTGTTCCATGGGTCAGGGTCTCCTTGACGGTAGGGGTTTGGGGTGGTAACTGATTCATAGGTCATAGGTTGGTAACCGTGCTCTTCGTCTTCTTTGGCGGCATAAAATGCCATGAGCTTACTAATGGCGCCGTCTCCATGCCGCCGCTCCCGGGGGCCGCCGCTTCGCTCAAGCACACAGGGTACTCCGGCCTTAAGCCCCACCACCCGGAAATCATCCCGAATAAAGGGATCCGCAGGAAGGTTTGTGGTACGGTCCTCCATGCGGCCCTTGAGTCCGGGGAAGGTTTCAGCATACCACTTGGTTGAGATCATCACCTGGTAGACGGAACCGGGCCACGCCTGGGCGGTAAGTTCGGCTATCATCTGGCCGTTGCCCCGAGAATCGAAGGCGGCGCTGCCCAGCCGTGGCAGCGTATCCATCACGTAGGTGATAACCTGCCATTGTTGGGAGAAGGGTACATTGCGTAATTCGAGTACCAGAAAGGTCAGCAGCCGTCCATCGGGTAGTTGCTCATCAAAGAAGATACTGGTAAGGTCGCCTGAACGGGCGAAGTCCTCTCCTAGGTAAACCGGGTTTTTGTGGGCAAGGAGGATGTCCCGGACTTCCTCCTTGAGCCAGGTGTCGAATTCCTTGACCCGCTGCTCTTCCTTCTCAAAGGTAAAACTATCCTCACAGGCTTTGCGTATAACCGCTACGGTGGGGTCGGAAACGGCCTCAAGCAGGGATGAGGGGAAGTAGCGGGTTCCGGCGCGAACCGGGATACAGAACAACTCCTCATCGGCACCCTCTCCATAATCGCTGATAATGCCTTCCCGCCATGTTTCCTGTTGCTCTTTAGACCATGCTTCGCCTTTGACCAGGCAGATACGCGGGTATAAGCCCTGCGCCAGGGCTTGGTCAAAGGTGGTACGGTGCAGGGAATACTGCTTTTTCCCTTCCCGGATTTCTTTTACAAGCTCGTTAAAGGGATTGTCATCGCCATTGTGGGTGGACAGAATACGGATGCAACCACCCCACATTTGCAGGGCTAGGGCTGCTTTGATGAGTTCGTCCAAATCATCAACGAAGGCGGCTTCATCAATGATAACCCGGCCCTGCTTTGACCTGAGCGACCGGGCGGTTGAGGGCAAGCCCCAGATTTCAAAACCGGAAGCGAAGCGCAGACGATAGACGGTAATATCCTTGTCTTCGTCTTTTATGGCAACTTCCTCAAGCGCTGAAGCCGCGGCGTTAAGGTGTTTTGCCCAGAATGCACAATCCCGGGCGAACTGCTGGGTCATCTCCTTGGAATAGGAAAGGTAATAGGATGACTGACCCCCGGCTTCTTTTGATTTCGCGGCTTCCAGTACGGAGGCGAGGGCCTCGACGTAGGAGGCTCCGATACGTCGGGATTTTTCCCAGACCTTGACTGTGGCGGTGTCTTCTATCCAGGCTTTCTGATAAGCAAGCAGGATGTCGTCAGTCATTTCATTAATCCCAATATCTGTTTCTTGATGTTATCCATCGTCTCGGTAGTAAGGCCGTTGGACGTGGCGCTTTGTTCCACGGCTTCGGCAGCTTCGACCAAGGCTGCTTTCCGGATACTTTCCGTGCGTTCGGCGTTCAGTTTTTCCGCAGCCTCCAGTTCCTTTAGGCCCCGGGATAGTTTGTACAGCATATCCGCGATTTCTGTCTTTTTGGTTGCCGGATCCGCCTGTATCTCCTCAATCTCCCCGATAAGGTCGAATACCGCAAGGCGTATCTGCTCGTTCACCACCTTACCCAGCTTCACCCGATTATCGGTGCCGTATTTATCAAGGTAGGCATCGGCTATCTCTTTTGCCTGGCGGTTCTTCTCCGCAAAGTGTTTCATCCGCTGGGCATAGCGGTTCATGGAACTGCGGGATAGAAGCGTTTCCCCTGCCTGGGCGTTGATGGTGTCCACAATTTCCGCCTGGGTAATAGCCGGGTCTTGCAGCATCTCTAACAGTTTGATGCGCAGTTCCTCAGGCAGCTTGTCCACCGCACTTTTTTGTCCCATGCTATTCCTCCGGGGGCGCTTCTATGCCCTCGGCACGGGTAAGGCCGCTTGCCACCTCAATCCCAGGACGGGTGATATGTACCCGAATAAACCCGGATTCCCCCATGCGGATTGCCTTGACATACCCACGATTCTCAAGCCAGTTGATCTGTTCGTTCACCCCGGCGATAGAGCAGCGGTGCCCGTTTATCGCAAGCAGGCGTTGGAGCATCTCGTTGGAAAGTTCCCGCCCCGCAGCCTGTTCTATCCCCTGTAACATGATGATGCGCTGGAGCGGCAGAAAAATATTGGTCATCATCCTTTTCCTCCTCCCCCCGACGTGTTATTGATAAACCAGTTTTGCATTGATTGGAGGATGGATTTTATCCCCTTCAATTCTCCTTCCATAATGCTCAGACGGTTTTCAAACCGTTGAACCATGGTGCTCTCCAAATCACGCAGTCGATTTTCATGCTGCGTATCAAATGCTTTACGACTCTGTTCCTCTTTCTGAATCATTTTATCAATATTTTGTTTGAACAGGTCAAATTTCTCGTCCTGTTTTTTCCGCCAGTATTGGAATACGGCGAAGGAAAGGGAGATGACCGATACGAAGGTTCCTACCGCGGTCAACACAAATTTTGCTATTTCCACAAACACCTCCTGATAACGCTAAAAAAGCTTGAAAAGCCGGCATAGTTTGAAACCGATAAAAATAAGCCATGCCGAACCAAGGGCGATACTGACCCTAAGGCGAGTGCCGGCGATTTTTTTATAGGTCGCCGCTTCCTGGGTCTTGGCCGTTACCTCTTGGTTCAGCGAGGCGATTTCGCCATGCTTCAACGAGAGCAGGGTCAACTGCGCGGCTTCGTACTGCTTGGAGAATTCGGTCAATCTCCGCTGCAGTTCCCTGGCTTCTTGTAAGTGCTGATTCAAGCTCACCGATTCCACTTGCAAGTGCTCTACGTGTACTTTCAATTTTTGTACCTGTAATAGCCAGGTCTGTTTCTCTGTTTCTGATGTCGTCTTGTATGTTGCTATACTCTGCAGTTCCCTCTCGGAGATCAGATACCACGATTCCCTCTCCTGGGCTTGTAACACACCCACTAAAGACAAGAGCAGCAAGTATACAAAAAATCGTTTGTTTGCTTTGCACATTACCGATCCTTAGGCGTTGTTCTCATCCCGGTATAGGATACCGCTTGAATCATGCTTGCCAAAAATGTTGGTAATCCATATCGAGGCATCCACCGGCAGAAAAACAGCCTTAATAAATCCTCCGGCTTTAAGGGCATCGTCCATGTTAATAGTAGTTAACCCCGTGGCATTCAACAGAAACGACCCGATAACCAGGGTAATCCCCAGCCAGGCTGCGATATTCGATAGGGTTTTCATTTTTATTGCCATATTTTCTGAGTTACCTCTTGAGCACCGTAACTGCCGAAACCACAGCCTGCTTGAATTCCTCAAACGCCTCAGGGTGGGTAACAAACCATCGGGGACACTCCTTGCCGGTAATATCATAATGCCGCCAAAGCGCCGTAAGCGGATTAAGCTCCAGCTGTATACACAGCATACTGCACAGTTCTGTTGCAGCAGTCAGGGTTTCAGGAGTAAAACGGCCATCAGTATGGGGATGGCACAATTCGATACCCACGCAACAGTTATTGGGGTACTGACCTAAGTTATCAAGGGCATAGGGCAGATATGTTTTTGCCCCTACATGATAGGCCATTTCATGAACCGGAATACACTGCACGATTTCACCGAACATACCCACGATAAAATGTGCGGAGGCATACTTAGCCGCAGCATGGTTAATGGATTGGTCTTTGAGGGAAGCAAAATAATGCCGATTCTGGGGTGCGGTACTGCCGGGGTTGGCGACCCAGTGAATCACCAGGGCCTTCACGCGGGGCAGTTTCTTGCCGGGACGGGAAAAGGGATTGACCGGTATAAGGGTGTGTTGAATGTCCATAGCTCACTATACCGGTACTCTATGAGGATATTCCAATAATCGGGATTAATGGGATTGGGCGTTCAGCCTTGAGTATAGTTGAGGTGGTGAAAGGATATACCCTATGTTCAGCGAAGAAATAGACCGTATCGAGGCAGGTTTACAAGCTATTAGTGATGCATTTCGCGGGATACAAGCCGATACGCCACAGGACTTCCGTGTGGGGGAGGCCGGTATAGCTGCCAAATGAACCAGATTGTCGTGAAACTCCACGAGGTAGCCCAGGTGATAGGACAGCTTAATCTCTATGGGCTGACTCATGGGGGTGAAGGATTCGGTCATGGGGATCTTGCGGGCAGGGATGCGGCTGATCAGCATCCCCTGACGGCGATTAGCGGATTAGCGTTGGCTCTGGCAAAAAAGCCCGACCACACCATTATAGGAGAGCGTTACCAACGGCGGATCCGTACCACCGATGCGGACGGAATATGGATTGAGGTGGGAGACCTCCTCAGCGGTGCGGTGGCCCGTACCGGTATAGGGATTACGGGGGAGGGTACGCTCCAGGGGGAGTTTACCGTTGAGGGGATGACCTGTGTAGTTCGGCAGGAAGGTATTTACCTGAGGGACACCAATGGGGAATACAAACTCCTGGATTTACGGGATAGTCTCTCCCTCACCACGACATTGCAGGATTATACCGACCAACGGGTGGCTGCCCTGCGTACCGATGCCTTGGTGTGGCAGGGCAGCCGCAAGGAACGTGAACTTCCCCTCAGTGGTCAGCAGCGGGGGGATTACTATTGGATTACCGATTTTGACGTAAGCTATCCGGGCCAAGGCAAGAAAGGTTCTATGGTATGGACGGTTCCCGCCGAGGGAAACGCCTATTGGGATATTGAGATAGATGCCTACCGAGAACCTGATGGGATTACCCTGGTAAGTCGGGAAAGTGACGGGGCCTTGCAAGTGGCC
>JAISBK010000007.1 GCA_031266255.1 Treponema sp. | reverse complement strand
TCGGCAACTTTTTCTGTTATAATGCTCGTGCTCCTAAAAGGAAATATCTGTTCCTCATGGTACCATACTCAGGAAGGCATTGTCAGCTCTGAACCTGCAACACGGGATTGACCTCATTCTATACTTTAATTATACTATATCTATTGCAGTATACTTAAAGACAGGAACCCATGACTTATTCAACAGAAAAATTTGGTGAGAAACTACGCTCCTTTCGAGAGCGGCGATCCCTTACCTTGCGGGAAGTAGCGGACCGTGCTGGGGTAAGTGAGAGCCTGGTTTCCCAAATTGAGCGGAATCGGGTTTCTCCTGCCTTGGATACCCTTTTGGCCTTGGCAGATGCCTTGGATATGGACTTGGCGTATCTTTTTGCAGATTATCGCCGGGAACGTCCGGTGAAGCTCACCAAGCGTCATGAACGGGTCTCTTTTACCAAACCGGGGATCCGGTACGAACGGCTGGCACAGCTTGAGGGGCAGGATCACCTTGGGGGTATTGAGGCATATTGTATCACGATTGAACCAGGATCCCAAACCGGAAGCACCGAATACGGTCATCAGGGCTGGGAACTGGGTATGGTTGAAGCAGGGAAAGCGGCATTGAGCGTGGGAAACCACACCTATGAACTGGTTCCTGGGGATTCCATCAGTTTTCGATCGGATGCCCCGCATGTACTGGCCAACACCGGTACTGAGCTGCTTCAGGTACTATGGATCATCTCCCCGCCTAAAGGAGCATGGGGAACAGCCTGCGGGCATTAAACCGGCAGCAGAAAGAAGCCATCAATTATGGAGGTGTATTATGGGTAAAACCTTAGCGGAAAAGATATTTGATACCCATGTAGCGGATCGGCCCTTCGGTGAAACCTGGGTGTTGAGATTGGATCGGGTATTTTGTCATGAGATAACCACGCCTATTGCGCTCAGTGATCTGGTGAGCAAACACCTGGATCAGGTCTTTGATCCTTTGAAGATTAAGGTGGTCATAGACCATGTGAGTCCTGCCAAAGATTCAAAAACCGCGGAACAGGGAAAGATTCTGCGGGATTGGGTCAAACGGCAGGGAATCCCTGACTTTTTTGACATTGGCAGAAACGGGGTCTGTCACGCTCTCTTCCCTGAAAAAGGCTTTGTGAGGCCCGGATACACGGTTATCATGGGAGACAGCCATACCTGTACCCACGGCGCATTCGGGGCGTTTGCCGCAGGGGTCGGAACCACCGACCTGGAGGTGGGGATCCTCAAGGGGGTCTGTGCGTTCAAGAAGCCCGAAACTTTGCAAATCCGGCTTACCGGTACCCTTCCCTCGGGGGTCTTTGCCAAGGATGCGATCCTGGCGGTGATCGCCCAGCTTGGGGTTGCCGGGGCAACCGATAAGGTGATGGAATTCCGGGGGCCGGTCCTTGACGGCTTGAGTATGGAAGGTAGGATGACCCTCTGTAACATGGCGGTTGAAGCAGGGGCAACTTCCGGGGTTTGTATGCCGGATAAAACCACGGTGGAGTACCTCTGGCCCTTCATTGGCCCGGAGGGGGATAAGACCTACCAGACCAAAGCAGAGGCTCTGGCTGGGTTTACGCAATGGTGGAGTGATGATGATGCGATTTATGCCGGCGTGGTAAGCCTTGATTGTACTGACCTTGAGCCTTTGGCCACGGTAGGGTATAAACCGGATCAGGTTAAACCCATCAGGGAATTGCGGGGTACCGAGGTGGATCAGGTGTATATTGGTTCCTGTACCAATGGCCGTATTGAAGATCTCCGAGAGGCTGCACAGGTGATACAGGGACAAAAGGTCAGTCCGCGAGTGAGGGCAATCCTTTCCCCTGCTACCCCCGGGGTATATACTCAGGCCCTCAAGGAAGGACTCATCTCGCGGTTCCAAGACGCTGGTTTCTGTATTACGAACCCGACCTGCGGGGCATGTCTGGGTATGTCCAATGGGGTGTTGGCCTCCGGGGAGGTATGCGCGGCTACCACGAACCGTAACTTTTACGGCCGTATGGGCAAGGGAGGCATGGTTCATCTGATGAGTCCTGCTTCCGCTGCAGCTACTGCGGTCTTGGGATACATCGCACGAGCAGAAGACCTGGCTCAATGAACACGATGCAGGCGTAAAGAATATAGAGAGGAATAGAGATTATGAAAACATTTGGTGGAGCAGTGTTGTTTTTAGACCGCAGTGATATCAATACCGATGAGATTATTCCGGCAAAATATTTGACCGAACATTCTAAGGAAGCCCTCAAACCCTATCTGCTGGAAGATTTAAAGCTCCCCGGCTTTGATCCCTCCCAAGATACTGCGGGAATTGAGGCGATTGTAAGCCGGTCGAATTTCGGCTGCGGCAGTTCCCGGGAACACGCGCCTTGGGCGCTTGAAGTAGCGGGTATCCACATCGTCATTGCAGAGAGTTTTGCCCGGATATTCAGGCAGAACATGTACAACTGCGGCATGATCGCTGCGGAGCTTCCCGCGGCAAGGCTTGAAACCCTGTTCCGGGAATTTGCAGGGACAAAGACCACCCTTTCGGTCAATATCGAGTCTAGTACGGTGAGTTTCAAAGCAGGGGATAAGGTGCAGACCTTTCCTTTTATGCTCAAGGACTTTGAGCGGGCTTTGGTGGAAGCGGGGGGCTGGGTGGAATACGCTGCGGCCCGGTATTGACCGGAATGTAACGCGCTGGACTGCATGTCCGGCGATAGGTGTACCCATGGATCAGGATAAGCCGCGGCTGCCGAATTGTCTTAAATGCCTTCATTATAAGCTGACGTGGGAACACGCATACCCCCATTCCTGTGGGGTTTTTAGTATCAAAAGCCGGAACCTACCGGCTAGGGAAGTATTTTTGGCAACTGGTCATCATTGCCCTGTATTTCACCTAAAAGGCTCGTAAAAGACCCCTTACAGTTTGATCCTACCCCTGAAACTCCGGGACAGGGTAAGCCTATCCGCATATTCCAAGTCTCCTCCCACCGGGAGCCCTGATGCAAGGCGGGTAACTTCAACCTGATACCCCTTGAGCAGTTGCTGTACATACAGGGCAGTGGTATCCCCTTCTACCGTGGGATTTAGGGCAAGGATGACTTCCCGGATATGTTCCTGAGGGATCCGGTTTAAAAGCGGGTTGATAGCCAGATCTCCGGGGTTTATTCCCTCCAAAGGCGCGATAAGCCCCCCCAGCACATGAAAGCGCCCTTGAAATTCCCGGGATTCTTCGATGACCTGTACATCCTGGGCTCGTTCAACCACACAGATAATGGGATCCCGGCTGGTATCCACACAAATAGGGCATGGGTCTTGTTCGGTAAAATTCCCGCAGACTTTACAGCGGATAATCTCCCGATGCAGATCCCCAATCTGTTCTGCCAGGACCTGGGCATACTGGGGATCCCCGTCCAGCAGGTAATAGACCATACGGCGGGCACTCTTTTTCCCCAGTCCTGGAAACTTGGATAACAGGATCACCAGCCGGTCAATGGCATTCATGAAATTCCCGAACCAGGGAAACCAGGGCTTATACCAGGTATTTGTAGGCCCCCGGTAAGGGCACCCATTTCTCGATTAATGGCTTCTCTGACTTTTTCCATGGCACTGGTAAAGGCGGCGATGATGAGGTCTTGGAGCATTTCTCCTTCATCGGGATTGACCACTTCCTTCGCAATCCGTAGGGCTACCATTTCAATACGGCCGTTCAGGTCTATTTCTACCATACCTCCTCCGGCAGAACCAGTTACCGTAATAGCTCCCAGTTTTTCCTGAAACACACTCATCTGCTCTTGAATCTTCTGGGCATTCTTGAGGATATCAAAGGGATTCATATTCATTACATACTCCGATTGGGATTTCTTATTTTTCCTTTACAACCGTACCTCGAAACAAATGGAGTACCCGTTCTGCTTGGGGGGCTAACCGAGGCAAATCAGGACCTTCATTATGATGTACGGTACGGTCTACTGGGTCTATACTACCAGCTCTCTTAGGTTCTTGTCTTCCCGTCTCTGGTACTGAATCAGACGGTTCCGCGACATGCTGGGCCGGGGATGCAGGTTTTGCCGTGTCTGACGGAGGAGTACCTGATACTTTTGCAGCCAGTAAGCGATCAAATGTTTCGGCCAAGGATCCGGCAGAACTCAATTTCCGGCTTGGTTCCTGAAATGATTTGGGGGATGCTGCATGAAACTGGGGAGGCTCTTCCTGTGCGGGAGGTATAGGGGAATCACGGGGTACCAATTCGGTAATAGGGGAGTTTCCGCCTTCCCCTCCTCCAGGATTCAGAAGGCCCAGGGCTGCCTGGGCCTTGGCAAGGGCAGCTCGGAGTTCCAGGGAAGAAATCCACTGTTCAAGCCAGCAGAGTTTTGAAACCACCGTTTCCAGCTCAAAGCGCGGTGCAATAGAATATCGAATATCCCGGTACAGGGCCAACAGCAAATCCAGGGCATGTTCCAGTTGCAACGTATTGAGGCGTTCCAAGACCTTGACCGAGAATCGTTCTGGACTGTAATCCAGCAGGGACTCCCGGGTAATACCGACTTTTATGAACAAGAGGCTATGATAATACCCTGCCAAATCAATGATGAACTGCTCAATAGCGACCCCGGCATTGAGCATATCGTCAATCAGGAGAAAGGCTTGGGTACTATCATTTTCCACGCAGGCTTCGGCTAGGGCATTGAGCTTATCCAAACCCACGAGTCCGAGCTTTTCCCGGATAAGGGCCGACCGGATATGGCCATCAGAAAAAGACGCTACTTGGTCGAACAGGGTATAGGCATCCCGGAGACTGCCGGTGGATTCTTTAGCAATCCAGAACAGGGCCTCATCCTCGGCTTGGATCTGCATTTCTCCACAGGTCGTCTTTAGAATCTCCGCAATCATTTCAATGGGGATGAGCCTGAAGGCGAACTGCTGACAGCGGCTTTTAATAGTAGCCGGAACCTTGTGAAGTTCGGTGGTGGCAAAGATAAAGACGATATACGGCGGCGGTTCTTCGATGGTTTTTAACAGGGCATTGAAGGCGCTGTTGGAAAGCATGTGGACTTCATCAATGATATAGACCTTATAACGCCCGGCATGAGGAGGGAACAGCACCTCATCCTTGATCTGGCGCACATCATTAACTCCGGTATTAGAAGCCCCGTCGATCTCGATAATATCCAGACTTGCCCCTCGGCTAATTTCTTGACAAGAGGGACAGACCCCGCAGGGAATAGCAGTAGGCCCCTGTTCACAGTTAAGGGATCGGGCGAGGATCCGCGCGGCGCTGGTCTTTCCGCAGCCCCGGGGGCCAGAAAAAAGGTAGGCATGAGCAATATGCCCCTGTTCAAGGGAATTTTTCAAGGTGGCTACTACAAAATCCTGCCCGGCAAGTTCATCAAACGTTTTAGGACGCCGCCTTGTAGCGGTTACTTCATAAGCCATGTTCTTAGTATACCGTGAATCAGAGACAAAAAAAACCCCGTAACCAGGGCGGGCCGAAACCCACCCACGGCGCAACCGGCATCCACTTACCGTTGCTTCCTTCCGGACCTGGCGGGGTTGGGTGGCGCCTGTTCGCATGGTTCCTAGCTACAGGGTAAGGTAACTATATAACCATGAGAAAGGCTTGTCAAGCGGTCGGCAGGATCAACGCATCGAAATTCTTATTTCCTTATGAAATAATGAATTCGTTAACGTAGTAAAAAATAAGCCAAGTCTACTCATTTCTTATACAACAAAGCATGGAGGTGATCCACAAAGTATGATGGGCCTTAACTGTCCCAATTATCCATCGCTATCCGCTCATAGCTTATCACCAGCCGTTTTTTTAGTTTTTACGCCGTCTTTATGTCTCGTTTTCCCGGTGATAGGTGTATATCAGCCATACGTTATTCTTCTTTATCATCGGACCAACATGATGTTGACCAGGTTCACTATCCCGGAAAGGCATCCCCGGTAGGTTATTTCATGGTTGCTGATAAACTGGCGACCGCAGGCTTTACCGGGGTAATTTTGTTTATGGTTTTCTTTTTTCCCACATACTTTGTAGATCACCATAGGTTTTTCCGGTATTCGCTGGGGGTTTTCCCTATCACATCCTGAAAGGCGCTTGAAAACTTGCTGGCATTGTCATAGCCCAATTCACCGGCAATGAAGATAATGCTCTCGTTTGTTTCCCGCAGCATTACCGCGGCGGCGTTCATGCGCCAGGTTCGCATATAGGTATACATACTGCTGTCATACACGCCCTTAAAACAGCGTTTCATGGAGGTGAGGGAAATCTTAAAACGTTCTGAAAGCTCTTCAAGGGTATAGCGGTTTTCCGGGTGGGCCGTCATAAAACGTTCGATTGCCTTAATCGTGTCCACTTGTGTCTTACGAAAATAGGAGCGTTTCCTCAATTCATCACCTGTCGGCAGCACGTCCAAATAGAGGAGTAGTTCCAGTATTTTTATCCGGAAAAGATTCAGGCGGATATGTTCGTTCATAGTATAGAGAGTTTCAAAATTAAACCCCGGTATCCTGCCCGCCGTCATTGCGCGGGGCCATCCTCCGGGGCATAATTTTTCCCGCAGGCCGCGGAGGTCCACGGCAAAACCGTCAAGGGCGGTAGACAGACTCTCCTGGGCTTCGTCAATAAAAAAATTGATCGTTATTCCGTGATAATAGCGCAAGGGACAATTAAAATACGGCTTTTGCTTTTCACGGGTATCAAATTGCAGAATACCGGAATCCTGGTACATACAGTTGCCGTTATCCAGTTCCCACTCAATGCGCCCTTCCCTGCAATGATCAACGCAAAACATATCCGCATGGGGCCTTACCTGAGAATCGAAACTCTCTATATGAAAATCGTTGTACAGCAACACAATTCCGGGGAATACATGGTAACAGGTCATAAGACCTTCGCCGGAAGCATCCTCAACTTTATATACCGCGCAGTTTTCGTTTTCGACAACGAGTTTAACATTCTCATCCAGAGAAACTTTTTCATGTATATACATCGGAATACCGCCTTTCGCCCGTAAAGAAATCAAGTGTCCGCCGCGTTCCTTTCAGGAAACCTCACGATTCGTTTTCATTATGTCCGATTTGTTGAAGCTCACCGCCACTCCATGTTACATTAGTGGCGGTAGAATTTTCCACGGTGGAATCGTAAGCATAACCAACTATACTGCCAACTGATTCAACGCCGCCGGTAATTACACAACCATTAACAGTACCGCTATTAACACGATAACGACCAAGAGACTGATCGCCTTCTGGATTGCCTGTATTTGGCCAGCAACCGCCAATCAAACCTCCAACTTGAGTTGTAGTATTTGAAACAGTAATGGTAACATTTGAAACCAAACAGTCTGATACAGAAGTTGGATCGCCTTCATAGGTTCCGGTGAAGCCCACAAGTCCGCCAATATGGCTGTTATTGCTTCCCGAAGCGGTAATAGTTATATTCTCAGCCCAGCAATTTATAATTGAAGGGCCTTTATAAATATTACCCGCCAAACCGCCTAAACCCCAGCAATTATCAACCGCAGCGGCAGTAACCGAACCGCCGTTTGCAATACAATCGGCAATAGAACCACCCTCCATGCCGCCCATCAAAACGCCGCCGGAATTACCGTTATATATGCTCTGCGAGGGATAAGCAGGGTCAACTAAAACCACAATATCCGCCGTAGCGGCGCACTTTGATATGCCACCAAAGTTGACGCCAACAATGCCTCCCACCCCCTGTGATCCCTTAATTGTGTTAGTACCGTTCAGGGTTATGTTTTCCAACGTTCCTCCGTGCATTCCGACCAGGCCGCCGACCAGGTAGTATCCGGTAACATCCGCATTTTTAACGGTGAGGTTGCGAATAGAGCCGAAGCT
>JAISBK010000202.1 GCA_031266255.1 Treponema sp. | reverse complement strand
CTACGACTCCTACTCCTCTGGGGGCGGGGTGTATGTGGCGGTCGGCGGGACCTTTACGGTAAATGCCGGAACCGTCAGCGGAAATTCCTCCTCCTCCTCTGCCTCCTCCCTCTACGACTCCTACTCCTATGGGGGCGGGGTGTATGCGGCGGACGGCGGGACCTTTACGCTAAACGCCGGAACCGTCAGCGGAAATTTGGCCTCCTCCTACTCCTACTCCTATGGGGGTGGGGTGTATATGGCGGACGGCGGGACCTTTATAGTAAACGCCGGAACCATTAGCGGAAATTCCGCCTCCATCTCCAACCCCACCTCCGGCTCCTATGGCGGTGGCGTGTATGTCGGCGACGGCCTTTTTACCATGACTAATGGAGAGATCAGGAATAATACGGCATATTGGGGCGGCGGTGGATTTATATCAGGAACGGCTACTATAAGCGACAGTACCATTACCGGCAGTAGTCCAAGCTTATATATCGCAAACGGTTCTGTTACTCTCAGCCGCGGCAGGATCAGCGGCAGCGCCTCCTATGGGGTTTTCCTTGCGGGCGGCGCTTTTGTACTGGACGGCACAACAGTAAACGGCAATACCAGTTACGGCGTATACCAAACCGGCGGAACTTTTACCATGAACAGCGGCGCCATAAGCGGGCATACGAACAGCGGTGTATACCAGACCGGGGGGACCTTTAATCTGGAGGGAGGAACCATCAGCAATAATACCGGCAGTAACGGCGCCGGCATTTACAGTACCGCCACCCTCAACCTGAATGGCGGGGAAATCAGCTCCAATACCGCCACCAATTCCGGCGGCGGGGTATATGTATCCTCCTCCACCGCCAACCTCACCCTCAAGGGAACCAAAATAACCGGCAACTCGACATCTTCCTCGTCCGCTAATGGCGGCGGTATTTATTTTGACGGCGCAGCCTTTACCATGACGGGTGGGGAAATCAGCGGGAACAGAACCGCCCAAAACGGCGGCGGCGTCTACATAGCGGCGGGAACCTTTAAGAAAAGCCCGGTTACAGGGGCTGCCAACTCCGGCATTATCAGGGGTTCCGACGACACAGAGGACCCCAATATCGCCAGTGTAAGTGGCACGGCGGTCTATGTCAGTTCGGTGGGGGTGCGGAATACCACCGCAGGCCAGGCGGTCAGTCTTGACTCGACCCTCAGCGGCGCGACCGGGGGCTGGGAATAAGCGGACAGGGGGAACAAATCCCTCCGGTGGTTAATGTAAGCGGATAGTCCGGTTTCCGGCGCTTTGCGCCGGAAATGTGGGCGCATT
The DNA here is from genome assembly GCA_031266255.1 of Treponema sp. Taxonomy (GTDB): domain Bacteria; phylum Spirochaetota; class Spirochaetia; order Treponematales; family Breznakiellaceae; genus JAIRLU01. The sequence goes on along the minus strand of JAISBK010000202.1, from coordinate 5,760 downwards.
TCCGGTAGTTGGGTATGAAACCCTTCGCTACGAATCAAACCTTGAAGGTAATTTTGTTGGCAAGATACCCTACTTGATCACCGTGAACGCCGATAAGCCGTTGGTATACTGGGCCTTCCTGGACTTGAACCAGGGACCTACGGATTATGAGTCCGCAGCTCTAACCAACTGAGCTAAAGGCCCTCATATAGCGAATTAAAATATACTTTATATGTATATAAAAGTCAAGCCCTCGCCAGGATAAAACCGTACTTCAAAGCCCTTAGCTAAGGGCTTGGGCTATAACGTCGATGAGTTCATCCGGGGTTGACGCCCCGGCAGCAAGCCCTATGGTCGGGTAGGCCCGAATCTCCAGAGGAATCTCTGAGGCCGCCTCCACCAGCCAGGCTTGTTTCCCTTGGGTCTGGGCAATGGCCAGCAAGCGCCTGGTGTTAGCCGATTCCCTTCCTCCCACTACCAGCAAAGCATCCACCTGGGTACAGAGCTTGATTAAAGCCTGCTGCCGATCCCTCGTGGCCTTACAGATCGAATCAATTATTTCCAGATTAGGAAAATAGACTTGAATTGCCCGAGCAATACATTGATATTCATCAGGGGCAATCGTGGTTTGTCCTAGAAGCGCAGTTTTAACATGCGGGGTCCTATGGTAGAGGTTTTCTGCGGCTTCCTTTACTTCTCCAGGATGAGCAATGACCAGACAATCCGGAGCATAACCCTTGATGCCGATCACTTCCCCATGGTGTTGTTCCCCTGCAAGAAATAGACAATATCCAGCACCGGTAAGGGAACGGGCCTGTATCTGGCTTTTTTTAACGATGGGGCAGGTAGCATCCACCATACGGGCACATTTGCACGCTAAGGTTGTTTCTAGCTGAGGACTGATCCCATGCGCCCTAATGATCAACACCGAAGAGCTATCCTCCAGGTACTCAACTTCATCCAGTACTTCCAAGCCCTGAGCGCGGAACTGCTCAAGCACCTGGGGATTATGGATCAGCGGCCCCACCGTATATACTGGATACACACCAGCAGCAGCCTTGAGCGCTTCTTTGGCCAAGCTTACTGCCCGGCGTACCCCCATACAATACCCCAGGACTTCAGCTTTAATGAGTTTCACTCAAGGATACCTTAGGCTTTTGACGTTACCGCCGCCACCCCCATGAGCTTTTTCTTTGCCCGCTTTTCTGCGTGAATATTCCACAGATTAACAAACCCTGAAGCAATAAAAATGGTAGAATAAACCCCTGAAACCATACCAACCAAAAGGGCCAGGGCAAAATCCTTCATGGAACCAGTGGTAAAGATAAAGAGGGACAATACCGCCAACATGGTCGTTATTGTAGTGATGATGGTACGGCTAAGGGTCTCGGTTACGGCCCGGTTTAGAATATTCTCAAAGGTATCCTGTGGATATATGCGAGTCGTTTCCCGAATCCGGTCAAAAATAACAATCGTATCGTTTATCGAATATCCCAAGATGGTCAAAATCGCCGCTATCGTACTGGTATTGAATTCCATTCGAGTCCAGATAACAAAAGCCACGATAATCAGCGCATCATGGGCTATGGCAAGAACCGCGCCAATGGCAAACTGAGGTTTAAACCGTATGGAGGCATAAACCATGATCAACAGAAGGGTCAAGAACATGAGTAAACCCGCCTGATCGGTTAATTGTTTGGAAAACCGGGAACCTACATAGTCAGCCCGAGTTACCGCCACTCCCCCGGTGCCGAACTGGGCTTCCAAGGTACTGATGATTTTTTCCGCGGAAACCCCTTCGCCTCCCTGGAATTCCTGATCTTCCATACGGATCATGAACCGACGCTCAGTGCTTGCTCCCAGAACCTGTACGGAAACCGTGCCTAAGGGCAACAGACTTTCCCGCACATCTTCAATGGCAATAGGTTCTGCGTCTAGGGGAAGATAATGCACCACAAAAGGATCTGCTCCAAGCTGGGGATTACCTTGAGCGCTCTGCAGCAGCAGCCGACTGGGAGTCGTACCCGGAGCCACCCCGCTAGCATGAAGTCCTTCTATCCCAGAAAACCCGGTTATCAAGGAATCAATGGTTCCAAAGCTGCTAAAGGGAAACTCATGGGTCACCCCTTCAATTCCTGAACCGGAAATGACGATGTACAGATTATTCCGGCTAAAGGAAATCGACGCATTACCCCGTCCGTCATAACTCAAGCGAAACGCGGTAGGGGCAAACTGAATCTCCTGAATGAGCCCTGCCTGAAAATCAACGCCGAGATTAAATCCCCCTTTTATGACAAAGCCGATTAAGCCTCCTACGATCAAAACCCCTGATACGACCATAGCAGGTAGGAAATACTTAGAAAATGGAATAATCCGTTTCATTATTTTGTCCTCCAGCTCAAAGAAAGTCGCTTGACTCTTAGTACATCCGTATTAAAATCAAAGATGAGCCGGGAAACGAAGAGCGCGGTAAACACCGAGGAGAACACCCCGATGGCAAGGCTTACGGCAAAACCCTGGATCGGCCCGGATCCTAATTGAGAGAGGAACAAGGCAGCGATAAAGGTGGTGATGTTGGAGTCCATGATGGCCCAGAAGGCCTTGTCAAACCCCGCGTCAATGGCAGCTTTGCGGCTCTTCCCCAAGCGCAATTCCTCTTTCATTCGTTCAAAAATAATAACATTCGCATCCACCGCCATACCGATGGTCAGGATAAACCCGGCAATACTCGGCAGGGTCAAGGTAAAATTAAACGCGGAAAGCACACTAAACATGAAATAAATGTTCAAGATTTGGGCGATCACCGCATTAATCCCCGCCCCCTTATAGTAGACAAGCATGAAGATCATCACCGCCACGAGGCCCCCGATCAGGGCATACAGACCTTGCCGTATAGTGTCTTCTCCCAAAGATGCACCAATACTTTGCTGGTTAACCACTTCCAGTTCTACCGGCAACGCTGCGGTTCTGAGGGTGAGGGCAATATTATTCGCCTCATCTGCACTAAACCCGGTAAGCCGCACCGCGTCCCGGATGGCGGTCTGGATAGTGGCCTGGGATTTTACCCGGTCATCAAGCACAATAGCCAGGGATTTTCCCACATTGGTAGAAGTGAGCTTATAGAAAATCTCCCCGCCCTCTGAATCCAGCATGAAGGTAACTTCCGGTTTACCGTCCAGGTTATTTCGTTCAACCAGGGCGCTGCGAATCCGGTTCCCATCAAGGCCCACTTCCCTTTTTACCGCGGTATAACCGGTAAATTCATCCAAGCCGTACCGATCCTTAGTGTAAACCCCCAGGATACGCACATCAGAAGGCACAATGGTAGGATCCAGGAGATTACCCTGGCTGTCAAAAGTCGTCGTAGGATGAGCTGCATAATACCGGTTAAAAGTCGCGGCTGCTTCGGTATCTACCAGATGGAAGGCCAGCCCTCCTTTACCCATGATGATGGAATTGATCCGTTCAGGATCTGCAGTGCCGGGAATTTCCACATAGATATGGTCTGCTCCCTGGCGGCGGATCACCGGCTCGGTGAGGCCAAAACGGTCGATCCGGCTGTTAAGCACTTCCAATGCCCGGTTTACCGCGTCTTCCCGGTCAGTATCGTCTAAGTCCCGGCCAAGGCGCTCTCTCAGAGCATCCATATCAGCCTGTAATACAATACTGAGTCCCCCTGAAAGATCGAGCCCCAACTGAACCGCATTTTTCTGGAGATCCTTGAGCTTAAATATTTTTTCCCGGTAATTACCTTCAATCACCTCAAGGGCTTCACTTCTGCTGGAAAAAACAGAAAGCACTGCCCCCGCGTCCCATTGCGGAGGAACAGGGAGTTTTGTATCTCGCTGGATATGCTTGGCAGTGGAAACCACCGAAGACAAGCCCACCGGTACTTCCCCGCCTGCCTGGGCGGTCTCGATAAGCTGCTGCAGATCCGCCTGAGCTGTCTGGGAAGAATAAATCTTAATCTGTTCCCGGGAACTCAATGCCTGGGCCTTATCTTCCTTGGGTACCATATAGTACCAGCGTATAGTTGGATACAAAAAAACAAAACATATCACCACCGTTACCATAATGATGGCAAACCGAACCAATTTACTCATAACTACGCTCCACTATCCTTTTTGATACACCGGAATTGCACCAAGCCTGGTCATTTACGAAAAAGACTGAATTTTGGCTTTGATGCTGGTGCAGCTTCACCGGTCTTGTCTGCTTCTTCTTTCTTATCTTCCAGTTTTTCGGTCTTTTCTTCCTTCGCCACGGCTTCGACTCCGGAAATAGCACTGCGGCTGAATTCAATCTTGGTATCATCGTCCACTTTTACGATGACCGAATTTTCCTTTACGCTTTGGATTACCCCATGAATACCCCCAATGGTGATGATCTTGTCTCCTTTTTTGAGGGCGCTCAACATCCGCTGGGTTTCTTTCTGCTTTTTGTTCTGGGGGCGAATAATAAGAAAGTAAAAAATAGCAATAATCATGGCAAAAGGGACGAGGGTAGAAATAAATGACCCTGTCCCTCCTCCTGCAGCAGCGGCATCAGGCGCTCCTAGGAGCAGTGAAAATAAATTCATAGGCATGGCTTCCTTTTAGTCCAAAAGATCTAGTCAAATAGATCTTTTTAAAATCCCTATTCTTTCAGAATCATCTCTATCTTAAAAATCTTGAAAGAACATGGTTTCCTAGATTAGCACAGAGGAATTAGGAATATCAAGTACCTGGTCACAGGGTAAACCCATAAGAGCCCGTCATGCCTTATGGTGAAGGGACATACCGTTTAAGGGTATTGGACTTACCAGGGGTGGCTCCGCTGGTGGCGGTGATATACCAATTTTCCGCACGGTTACTATCAGGAACGGTTTCATCCCGGGAAATACTCCGGGTAACCGTGGTAGCTTTGGTGGGTATTGCATCTTCAGGGTTTGAGGAAGGGAGCCAGGCTTCTTGGAGGTTTACCATTTCGGCAGCTTCAGCCACGATATCCTTGGCCCATGATACTTCGGGGTTTTCGCTGAGTAATACGCCATCCAGTACCTGGTCGTCTTGATCCATGAAAAAGACCACATCGGTTTTTCTGAGCCGTTCCTTGGCATCAGGCACCCAAAAATCCCTGGATTCCGGGAATGCTTCGGTACCTTTGGAAGCCCCCCTATCAGAACCGGTCTCGTTGCTGATCCCCTCTTCCAGGCTGCGTAAATGGATGACCAGGTACTCTCCGGCGTCTACCTCGACCGGAGGGAATTCAAATACCGGCGTATTTCCATTACTGGCAATGAAGAGCCGCAAAGCCCCCAGATTCCCTGGGCTTAGGGTTTTCAGTTCCACAAATTCCGCTTTGGGCTTGGCATACTCGGTACGAATTTCGGTAATTATAAACGAGGGTAACCGGTCATTCTTGGTTCTAAAGGGAATAAGTACGTTCAGGGTATTCCGTCGGGTATCTTCTACCACCATATTCACCATTACCCTTTCTCCTCCGGGGAGATCCTGGTTCACCCTAAGGTCCACCTGAGCGCCCTCCTGAATGGATATAATTTCCAGAGGGGGATCAAACTGAACGGATACCACCCTGACCGGAAGCGAAAATTGAAAGGATAGTTCTTGGGCAGAAACCGTTTTATATCCAAGAAATACCGGCGCTTCTGCGCTGATTCCCAGAACCTGCTGAATAGCTGATTCGGAAGAACAGGAACACGCGTTAAAGAAGGCTAAACCCCCTATACTCCAGAGTATATACGCATATTTTTTCATCACATACCTCTAGGGGTATAAAGGC
>JAISBK010000182.1 GCA_031266255.1 Treponema sp. | reverse complement strand
ACTTTACGGGTATCCATAACCTGTTGACAAGCGCCAACAGGCGGATAAACTAGTAAAGAGACGACATTGAGGAGGCCCACTATGCTATTGGCAGTTGAAGGCTATTTTGAGGCGGGACGTTTTATCACCGATACCCCTGTTCACATTCCTGAAGGCAGGAGAACCATTGTTACGGTTTTGGACGAAGTGGTAAACAAAGACAAGGAGCGGGAAAATTATGTGGCCTATTGGAATAAAATAATCGAAGACATTCAGAATTCCGATGAAGTGCTGGAAGGTGAGCCGGAGCGCATCCGCTTTAAAACCCCGGAAGAAATCGACGCCTTATGACAACCTACGCGCTTGATACAAACATTGTATCTTATTTTCTCAAAAACGATGCGGTTATTGTTCAAAAGATAAATGAAGAAAAGGACAAACAAAATAGATTTGTTATACCTCCTATGGTATATTTTGAAATTCAGTGCTGGCTGAAAAAAAACAAATCAAAAAATAAAATGGAGATATTTCAAAGAATCTATGCGGATCAGGGCATTGGAGTCATTGATAAAAATGTTCTGGATATTGCGGTAACGGAACGGTTAACCTTACAGAAAAAAGGTTTTAATATTGAAGATGACGATCTATTGATCGCGGCCTATTGCATAAACCATAATCTGCCGCTTGTTACCAATAATACCAGGCATTTTATGCATATAGAACGCTTGAAAATTCTCAATTGGGTATAACCTTCATACAAACCTTTTTTTGGTGAACTCGCGTCAGGTAGATTTACCGTTCCTCCCGGAAATAGGGCTGCCCAAGCCCTGCTGGACTCTGGTACTCTTTCTTCTTTCTTCGGGTAATCACCAACAGCATCACGATGGTGGCCAGATAGGGCACCATATCCAGTAATTGCGGGTAAAAGATCAGTTTCTTCCCGAAAAACAGCAGGTTACTGTTCTGAAACTTGAAACCAACCCCTTTAAGCGCGCCAAAGAGATACGCGGCAAAGATTCCTTTCAAAGGATTCCAGGTGCTGAAAATAACCAGGGCAACGGCGATCCAACCTGCGCCGGCGGTAATGTTTTCCTGCCAGCGGGGTACAAAAACCAGGGATAAATAAGCGCCCCCAAGACCGCATAAGAAACCTCCTGCCACAATATGCAGGTACTTGTACCAGCTCACCGGGATACCGGAAGCATCCGCGACCCCGGGATTTTCTCCTACTGCTCGGGCGTTCAGGCCCAGTCGGGTATACTGAAAATAAAGATACAGCAGCAGCGCGAGAACCATGCCTGCCAGTATGTAGGGACTTTGTTCAAAGAAGACTTTCCCGATGAGGGGCAGTCTATGCAGGAACGGTACGGACACCGGCGCAAAAGCCTGGGATATAGTTTCGGGAAGCGGTTTCCCTGAGAGGCTCTTCCCCAGAAACCCGGAAACCCCGGTGCCAAAGATGGTGAGAATCAACCCGGTAACTACCTGATTGCCCCGAAAGGTAACGGTAATCAAAGCGTAGATGCACGCACCGGAAGCCCCGGCAAGCCCTGCTGCGGCTATGGCTGCCCCAGGGTTTCCGGTTCCCAAGGCTGCGGAGTAGCCTACGGATGCACCCAGGAGCATCATCCCTTCGATGCCCAGGTTCAGGTTGCCTACTTTCTCGCATACGATTCCCCCAAGGACAGCAAACAGGATATGGGTCCCCATCTGTACTGCGGTTTGCAGAAACAGGGCCAGCCCGTCAACAAAAGCTTGCATAACAACACCTCCCTTATGACCTAAGCGCTTTATGCTGCTGGCCGTGTCCAGACAAACCGGTAACGGATAAAAAATTCACTTCCCAGCACAAAGAAAATAATGATCCCCTGTAAGACCAGGGAAATAGATGCAGGAATTTGCAGAGAACTTTGCAGAAAATTCCCCCCCTGGATGAGCAGGGAAAACAAGAAAGAAACCACCAGGATCCCCGGCGGACTCAGCCGGGCAAGCCAGGAAGTAATCACCGCGGTAAAACCCAAGCCTCCTGAAAGCTGTTCCGAAAGGGAGCGCTCCACCGCAGAAGCCTGCATCATCCCGGCAATCCCGCAAAGCCCGCCGCTCAACATAATGGCAATAATCATGGTTCGCAGCACCGGCATCCCTGCATACCGGGCAGTGGCCTCACTTTCACCGAGTACATCAATTTCAAAGCCCAGCTTGGTTCGTTTGATGATACCGTAGACCAGCGCGGCAAGGCCCAAGGTGATGATCCACCCTGCATGGATACCCAATACCGAAGGGAGTACCCCATTCTCATTGAAGGGAGCTATCTTAGGAAAACCATTGGCCTGGGGGTCTTTCCACGGGCCGTATTGCAAATAGGAAATCCATTTGGCAGCCACGTAATTCAACATCAGGGTAACGAGGGTTTCACTGGTAGAAAACCGGGCCTTCAATACCCCCGGGATCAAGGCCCAGAACCCGCCGAATACCAAAGAGCTGAGGAACATCAGGGGGAGCAGCAGCAACGCCGGCAGTGCCGGAAACGCAAAGGCTACCAGGGAAGCGCCATAAGCGCCCAAGTAAAACTGCCCTTCAGCCCCGATATTCCAAAACTTCATACGGAACGCAATGGCGATACCCAAAGACAAGGTTGCCAAGGGAATGGCCTTATGCACGGTTTCCTTGAACCGGTAGGCGGAACCCAGGGAGCCTGCCAGGATTTTGCCGTATATTTCCAGGGGATTATAGCCCATACAGGCCATGATAAGCGCGGATGCCAGGAGCGCCGCTAGAGCCGCGGCAACGCGTAAAATCGGTTCCCTGAGGGCCGAAGTCTCAGGTCGGGTTATTATTCGCAGCATCATATAGGTCCGATTTATGCCCAAGCATTAAAAGTCCAATGTCTTCTTTGGAAACCCCTGATTTCCCCTGTTTTCCCACAGATTGGTCTAAACCACCATGAGGATAGAGGATATCCATCACCGCTCCTCGGTGGATAACCATAATACGATCACAGAGTTCCTGCAGCACATCCAAATCTTCACCGATAAAGATCACCCCCACTCCCCGCTTTTTCTGGGCATTGAGCATATCATAAATACTGTAGGAAGCCCCTATATCAAGGCCCCGTACCGGATACGCGGTAATCAGGAGCTTGGGCGCTCGTTCTAGTTCCCTGCCCAAAAGGACTTTCTGGATATTCCCGCCGGATAGTTTTTTGACGATATGCTGTACCGAAGGGGTGGCAATCGCATAGCGCTGGACAATGGTTTCAGCCTGTTTCCGGCCTTTGAGCCGATCAATCAGGGGGCCTTGGGTGCTGTCGTAGGAAGTCAAGAGGATATTATCGGTAATGCTCATCCCTGCCACAAGCCCCATACCAAGCCGGTCTTCGGGGATAAAACTCAGACGGATCCCCTTGTTCTTGATACCTCGAGGGGAAAGGCCCCGCAGGTTTTCCCCAAGAAACTGGATTGAGCCGGAATCAGGACGCCGCAGTCCGGTGATGATCTCACATAACTCCTTTTGCCCGCTCCCCGCGATACCGGCAATACCGAGGATTTCCCCGCCGAAAACCTCAAAGGACATGGCGTCAATGATCGTGACCCCTTGGGAATCTCGCAAACTCAGGGAACGGACCTCAAGCATGGGGCTTTCCTGAGAAAGGGGCTTTTCCCGGTGTATCTCAAGGGAAATACTACTGCCCACCATCAGTTCGGTTAACTCCCGGGGAGTGGTGTTCTTGGTATACACCGTACCTAGGTATTTGCCCTTACGCAGCACTGTTACCCGGTCGCTGATTTCCATAACCTCCTGAAGCTTATGGGTAATGATGATGATCGCACAGCCCGCTGCTTTCATGGTTCGCATCATGGCAAAGAGCTGGGTAGTTTCCTGGGGCGTCAGCACCGCGGTAGGTTCATCCAGAATCAGCACCGAGGCTCCCCGGTAGAGTACCTTGAGAATCTCCACAGTCTGTTTTTCACTGACCGACATATCGTAGATCTTTTTCGTAGGCAGGATACTCAGGCCGAAGCGTTTTTCCAGGGCTTTGATTTTTTCAATGATTTTCTTTTTCTGTAAAAAGGGGGTTCCACTGGATCGAGCATCCCCTCTTTTCTCCCCCAGGCTGATATTCTCCCAGGCATTCATCACCGGTATGAGCTTAAAATGCTGATGTACCATGCCTACTCCTGCGGCAATGGCGTCCTTGGGGGATTTGAAAAACCGTTTCTGCCCGTCAATCATGATTGAGCCTGAGTCCGGGACATAAATCCCGGAGAGCATATTCACCAGGGTGCTCTTCCCTGAACCGTTTTCCCCTAAGATGGCCAGGATTTCACCCCGGTCTACGGTTATGCCTACATCATCATTGGCCTGCACGGATCCAAATCGTTTGGAAATATGACACATCTCCACATAGGGCTTGGACATTTTTCTCAATACTTCCTTTTCAATACCCTCGAGTCAGGGTCTAAGATGAGGTTCGTGTTCTCATCATAAACCCTGGCTTAGGATAGGTGCATAATCCGCGGTTACTGCGGAATGGTTCCGATTACCCCCTGGACAAACCAGTTCATGTTCCAGATTTCATCCTCACTCATGGTTACCCCGGAAGCAACCTTAACCGTACCGCCCTGATCGGTCAAAGGACCAGTAAAGGGATCAAAGGTTCCTGCGGTAATCTGGGTCTGGACTTCGGCTATTTTTGCCGCGGTTTCCGGTGCATTGTTCCCGGTGAGGGCATCCAAACTTACGGTTCCATTGCTAAACCCTTCCCAGTATGCCCGGGACTTCCAGGTTCCGGCCTGGATGCTTTTCACATCATCCACATAAAAGACCTCCCAATGGAATAAGGGAGCAGTCAGGTATGCCCGCGGGGCAGCGCTGGCAGTAGGTACATTATAACCCACCGCAAAAGCTCCCCGTTCCTGAGCGGCAATCTGAGGCGCCGTTGTATCTTGGTGCTGGGCTATGACATCACAACCCTTGTTTAAAAGCTCCAAGGCGGCTTGCTTTTCAACGCTGGGATCGTACCAGGTATTGGTCCAGATTACCTCCACGCTGGCATCCGGGTTGACCGACTGAACCCCCAGGGTAAAGGCGTTAATCCCCCGGATAACCTCGGGTATGGGCATGGCAGCCACATAGCCGATATGGTTTGCCGTGGTTTTGAGGCCCGCGGCAATGCCTGAAAGATACCGGGCCTGGTATATTTTGCCGAAAAAGGTGGATACATTGTCGGCACGCTTATACCCCGAACAGTGGCCGAAATAGACCGAAGGGTTGTCCGCCGCGACTTTTATCGTCCAATCCATGAAGCCAAAGCTGTTGGTGTAAATCACATTACAGCCCTGATCGATTAAGTCCCGGATGGCCTTCTCGCAGTCCGCGTTTTCCGCCACATTTTCAATATAGGCGGTCTTAATCCCCAAGGCCTCAATAGCCAAACGTCCCTTGTCATGGGCCTGGGTATACCCTTCGTCGTTAATGGCGCCGATATACACAAACCCCACCTTAAGGGTATCCGTCGTGCCCGCGGATTGCCCTGATGTGGCAGGTCCTTTATCCCGGTTGCCTCCTGCAAACGCACAGACGCTAATTCCTAAAGCCAGACACAACACTGCCCATGGTTTTACCCGTTTTTTCATTATTTTTTCCTCCTTAAATAATGGTTCTTCCCTTGTATAGAGAAAAATGCAAGAATAATCAATGGGGTCTTACCCGCCTTTAGGACGAAAGAGGTACCACTCAGTCGAATTTTCTTCTTTAAACCATTCCATGTCCTGGGGTTTTACGATTTTGTAAAACATCCGACTCTGTAACGCTTTATTATGGGTACTATTCATTACTTCATCAAAATACAGATACGTTCTCCCGGCTTCTCTTACCTGGGTGGGAGCGACTCGTATCCGAGTGCGCGCTCTTGAATCTGGACTGCCACGGTTATGGGGTCCTCATATCAATGGTCGTTTCCCTCACATCCGTAACCAAATCGGCAGGTGTGACTGAGCCGCCGGCTCTGTAAATCGCCGCGCCGCTAGACGTTCCGGTATTGGCCAGGCCGGCTCCTACATCCGAACCGTAAATAACGCCACCGTTCATGGTAAAGCTGGTGCCCGCGAGATACACCCCGCCACCTTTGGAGGCGGTATTACCGCGCACTTCTCCGCCGTGCATATTGAAGGTTCCAGAGAGAGAGACAAATACCCCACCGCCACCACCAGCGTCATTGCCGCTGATCACGCCGCCGTTCATAGTAAAGGTTGCATTATTGAGGTGTACCCCGCCGCCTTCTTTGGAACCGGTGACGGAATTGCCGCTGACTGCGCCGCCGTTCATAATAAAGACTGCATTAGTGCCGGCAAACACCCCACCGCCGTAGGCGTTGGACTTATTGCCGTGTACTTCTCCGCCGTTCATGGTAAAGGTTCCCTGGCTGACCACCACCACCCCGCCACCGCAGGTACCGACAGTACGGGTGGAGGTATTGCCGCTGACTTCTCCACCGCTCATGGTAAATTTTCCGGTAATGTTCTAAAATCATTGTATTAAACCTACTCTCCCAAAAAACCAGATATTAATAGCCAGGGCAACAACAATCTTATGCATCTGTTCCGTCTTTGAAAAACGCAACCCTCTCCTCA
>JAISBK010000111.1 GCA_031266255.1 Treponema sp. | reverse complement strand
CTCGTTGAACTAACCAGCGGACGATCAATTGCCATCAAGGGATTTAAACATGAACTAAACGCCTACCGGGAAGAAACGGTGTACATTTATCCCTATATGACAACGGCGTTACGGGCAGGAGAGTATGCATTTACTGAGGAAGATTTTATCGCGGATCTGTACTTCACGGGAACCGCGGTAATTGACCCTTATTCTACCGGGACGGACACCTACAAGGCTACCAAGGTCCATATACTCAAGGCTGTTGACAATGACAGGAATATGATTGCTAACGATCAGCAGGATTTTGAATCCCAGCTAATAACAGAAGCTTCTATTGACGACAACGGTAATTGGGAATTGTACCTTCCTTCCAACTTGATTGCCGATGATATAAAGGCTCCGTTTACATTTTTTACAGATGGCAAATACCATAGGAGTGCCGGGTATCCGGTGTACTTTAGCTTTACGATGCAATCCCAACAAAACCCCGCAAACACGATGCAAAGCCGGTGGGTAAGGCAGGAAATAGTCAACAAACACGGCAAGCGGGATATTGCGCTGGAAGCTAAAATCAGAAAGATTACGATTCAAGGCAACTGGGGGACCGTAGAAGGCAACAGCGCGATTAGAACCAGCGCTGGTTATGATGTCGTATACGCCGACGATTTGGATAACAGGATAATATTAACCGTCAATACCGCCAATAGCGGTATTATGAGGGATACGGTGAAAGTCAAAAAAAGCGGAGGAGACGATCTTACGGTTGTTGAAGATGAGCTTGATGTTGTTTCAAACCCGGAGTCTGTTTTCATCACCTTCAAGATGCCGGACGATGATGTAACGGTGTCAGCGCAATTCTTCATCCCGGAAGGTAATGTCCTTGTCCATGCCGCCGATAACTCCAGCGGCGGTTATACAGCACGGCAGGTATTTGTATGGTTAGACGCTAATCAAGACGGGAAGCCTGACTCCGACTTACCGGTCAATAGAGGACCCGACGGACGATCCGACGACTATGTTAATGGTGGCGAATGGAAGTTTACACTGCCTTCTGAGCATCAAGCGTATAGCGGTGCCTTTTTATTCCAATTCAGGCTGACGCGGACCGGTAAATCGGACATCTTGAGCAGGCAGTTTCCTGTCAACGTTTCAGAACTTGCCAGTGATATAGATAATAGAATCAGTCTGCCTGTTGAGATTCGTACCCTTGTAACGGATACGGCCGGAAAAGGAAACATAACCATTACCGTTCCCAATATGAGAGGTGAAGACGGCAATTTAGTTGAATCGCCGTCTATAGCGTCAGGCGATTATGCGGCGGTGGATACTGACCTTCGGGTAACGGTAATTCCAACTGGCGCCGACTATCTATCAGGACTGCATTACGCTCAAACCGGATCGTTGAACGGTACGCCCGCGGAGTTATACGCCAGCGGCGATGGTGGCAAGATCTATGCATTTACTATGCCGTCTTACAATACAACAGTAACGGCTGAATTCCGGGATTTCGCTGTTGGCGATACCGGTCCCGCAGGCGGGTTAATCTTCTATGTGGAACAGAATGGTAGTCAAGTCACCTCTCAGGGCTGGAAATACCTTGAAGCTGCGCCGACAGACGCGCTGTCTCCTTATGCTGAAAGCGGTACAATAAGCTGGATGTCTCTTCCTTACAGTGAGCCAGGATATCCGCAATCTTACTATCTTGTTGATACTTATTCATACATAGGCGCTGGAAAGCAGAACACAGTGAATATGATTCAGGCGGTAGTAACAGGTGGGGGCGAGTTTCTCTATTCATATTTTGAGAACGGGGCGGCAAAAGCCTGTGATATATTCACCTATGACGGTTATGAGGATTGGTTCCTGCCCAGCAAGGATGATCTTGCCGCAATGTATACCGAGTTAAAAGGCAATTCTTTAGGCAATTTTACGAATGGTTTGTATTGGTCTTCTACGGCATCCGATCTGGAAAACGCTTACGCTATTGATTTTAGCAGTGTGGAAAACGACCCTAATGATGCCACGGAAACAAAGGAAAAACATCACGAATACCTTTATGTAAGACCAATCAGAGCTTTTTAGATGAGTAAAACAAGCCGGTGATAATCGGCGCGTAATTTTCCCCTCCCTGTGGCAAAACGCGGGGAGGAGAAAATTTCAGTATACCCTACGTCCCCTGTCTCACAAAAGCATCAGGGTATCCAGTACCCTTAAACCGCTGTAACAAAGCGCCGCTTTCGCCAAGATTCATAGGACCCAGTAAAATCCGGTACAGGGGCTGTTCCGGGGTTCCTGAATATTGAATGGTTACGGGGTAGGAACTTTTTATCTTGGATAACTCAAGTTCTACCAGTTCGGCTTGATGATATGCTCTTAATTGGAGGTAATACTTACCCTTTTCCAAGGAACGGATCACCGGAACCGAAAACTTCATCGAGAATCCAGTGCCAATAGCGGAGGAATCCGGGATGGGGGGTATGAAGGGCGTTAATCTCCGTTCTGCAGGGACATTCGTCAGGGGAACCTGGATTGCATCAATGACGAAGTTTGGGTCGATACTTTGACTGTCCTGAGTTGGAACCGTTACCGGAGTATCTGCAAGAGGGGCTATTTCCGCTTCTGGTGGAAGGCTGGCAACCCTTTCCACCGGAGGCCGTTCCTGGGCGGGAGTCATTCTCAGATTGTATTCGTCCGCGTTATAACGGGGCCCTTCAGGGACTGCACCAACCTTATTATCCTCTGATTTTTCCGGTATCGTAGGCGATGCATCACCTTGGGCAAGGAAGGGAATTTCCAGAGGCAAATGGGTTTCCGCGGTTTCAAAGGTGTCTTCCAAGACCGGTTTTTCTTGTATCGTGAGAGACTCAGTGTTGGAATTGGCGACTGAGGGGACGACTTCCGGTGGATTGACATCAGGAGTTTCTCCTTTATCCCTGGTATCCCTGCCCAGGGCTTCCTCGGTATCTGCAGAACCCTCAGGGTCATTGGCAATTACCACTGCCGGCACCGTGGTTTCAGGCTGTTCCTGGCGTGTTTCTGGGTTTTCTTGGATCACGGGCACCGATGATTCAGCTTCAGCAGCTTGGGAAAGGGTGCTTTCAGCCATATCCGCTTCCCTGTTGCCGGTTTCTTCATGTTGAGCAATCTGTGCAAGATATCGAGAAAACGCTTCAGGGTCTGCGGGCTGTATCATCTTGATTCTGGCCATCGACGTTACGGCCATACCGATTGCCTGGGCAGCTTCCTGGGTCAAGGTGATCAGGAGCCCTGGATTATCCAAACCCGCAGCCACGGTAACCCGAACGGTTCTTTCTGTTTCAAGGTTGGTAATATACACCACGGTATTCCGGGGGAATGCATTAGTAGCCACGTACAGCCCTGCTGAGGGAAGATCCCCATTAGGGGCAACTACTCCATTACCTTCCCAGATGTTTCCTTCCCATGGAGCTGCGTTCATGAAGAGAATACACCCCGCGATAATACACCCTACAACCTGCTTTTTTTTCATATATGTCATACGCATACCAATCCTTCAAGGTATTTTTAACCTACGTCATTGCTACCAGAGCGAATCTCTTAGGCGTAAAAAAGATGCACACCCGGTCCGCTCATCCACTGAGATGGGCTAGAAGAGTACGGGCTGCTTTTTTAAGCTCTAGCACCTCTTCAGCCGGAAATCTGCTTAGGGTCTTTAGGTATTGTTGCTCCACCACACAGCGATAAGGGGAAAGCCTGAAAACCTTGAGGGTACTCAAGGGCGGAGATGCCTCTGCCGTACCCTGATAGTCCACCAAGGCTAGGATTAAAAAATCAGAGCCCCCTGCTATGGCCTCTTTGAATGCTCCTTGGGCTGCATCGGGGAATTCCCCTTCCGGTTTTGTATTGAGCTGCATAATAGGAGCATTGCTCACGATATGTCCTGCATCAAAAAAGACATCCATCAACGTGTTTTCCCATAGTCCTGAAAACTCATGCACCGGCCTTGGTTCTCGGACCCCTGTCTCTATAACGAGAACAGTTAGAGTCGCCCCGGAAAGTGGAAAAATGAAACAACTATGCAACAATAACAGCGCACTCAGCAGCTTCACCATACCCATCTTTGTATAACTATGCTCCTTTATCTTATATCGGCGCAATCACGGAAACTCTGTAGTGTTAGGCCGAGGGAGAAAAAGGGCGGTTCGGAGAGCGTATTCTGGATAGGTTTATAAAAGGGTAAAAAAGCATCTCAGGTATTAAAGCAATACGGGGATTCTATGCCTTGTTATATATGAACATAGCGGATTTTATTGGTTTCTATGTTCATATATTACGGTTTAAGCCGTTGGAGGTATGTATGTTGCACGTATGGAGGTTCCAGAATTATCAAGATTCGCGGGTAGATTCTGGTGTAATGAATTCCATGAGCATCTTGTGCGGTCTTGTGGTATGCGCAGGGATTCTGTTTTTTGCAGGATGTAATCAGGCAAACGATCCGATTAGTACCGATAGTTCTAGTCAGCTCGTGGATCCTGATCATCAAGAGGAACCGATCCAACCAGTGGATCCGGTTCCCAGAGAAGAACCTGAGCAGCCGGATGTCCCGGTTATCCCAGAGGTCCCTAATCAGCCGGATACCCCGGTTCAGCCAGGAGAACCGGTTATGATTGAACTTACCGGCGCTGCAGCCCTCAGTACCTACTTAGTAAGCTTACCTGAAAATACTGCGGATACTCCGTATTGGATTAAGGTGAATGGGATTAATCTTGCAGAAACCACAAAGTCAGGAGATACCCTCAGAACCCTCTATGATGCCCTGACCCGATATGTGTCCCTTGACCTCAGCGGCTGTACCGGAGAGAACCTACCTAACATTACATCCGGCACTGCTCCTGGTAAGGCATACCTGGTCTCCCTTACCCTGCCTGATACGGTCATTACGATTGGGGTCAATGCATTCTCAGGCTGTACTAACCTCACCTCGGTGAATATGCCCCAAGTAACCACGATAATCCATAGCGCTTTTAGTAATTTACCTAAACTCACTTCGGTGTATATGCCCCAGGTACAAACGCTGGAAAATGACACCAAGTCTTCAGATGGGGTATTCTATAAATGTGTTGCTTTGGAGGCGGTATCCATGCCTAAGATTCAGTCTATAGGTCGGGATTCATTTTATGGCTGTTCAAGCCTCCTATCCATTACCCTGGGAGCGGTACCACCTGCGTTAGAAGGAATCAATATATTTAAGGGTACCCAGGCTCTTTTGGCTCTATATGTTCCTGCTGATGCCGTTACCGCCTATCAAGATACGGACAAGACCAATTGGACCGATGATCTAAAACAAAAAATAAAACCCTTACCATAAGAATCCTCGGGGCGGCGCTGCCGCCTCGGTTTCTATGCGTTTATCCTGACAAGTAATCCATAGTTATTGACATTTTTCTAAAATTAATAATAATAAATACAAGCTGATTTCAAAATTAACCCAGTTTTGAAATCAGCTCAACCTACATAATGGTCTTTCTAATGCAGGATTCTATACGGCAGCATTTAAAAAAGCATGAATTAAAGAATATGAATTAGGGAAGGTACGTGGAACATAAGGATGGCTTGTTATGATTCGGCATTTTAATGCATTGATGAAACGTAAAATACTCATCTTTTCGATGAGTTTTTTTCTTTTCATCATCATAAGTGGAGGTATTACGTTTTTTCGAGTAATACGGCAGGTTAATAGTACCCAATCGATAAAAGAATTGGTGCAGTTTGCCGAGAACAAGCGAATACACCTGGAAAACCGCCTGTCCCGGGAAATCGAACTGACCGTGAAGCTTGCAGATTCTCCTCTTATCCGCCGCTTTTTCCTCAACCCCGATGATCCCACCCTAAGATCCTTAGGTATGGAGGAAATTCTGTCTTACGGAAAAGCTTTCTCAAGCGGTATTGTTTCTTGGGCGAACGATGTGGAGAGACGGTATTATGAGGGGGATACCTATCTTACTACCTATGATCCTGAAAATCTCTATCATCAGTGGTATCCTACGGTTCGTGATCAAAAAGAACTGTTCAGCCTGAATATAGATTATGATTATCTTTTGGGGCATACCTCGTATGTATATATCAATGCACCGGTGCGGGATCCTGAATCCGAGGATGGACAGGGAATCGGTGTGGTAAGTAATCGGATTAGTCTTGATGCCTTTCTCTCCTTCCTGTATACCACTGATTATGCTTCTATAGCAAACACCGAGCTGTACCTGTTCAACCATAAAGGTGAAATAACCGGAGCTCCGGATCCTTCCCTGGTTACTGGAAAAATCGTGTCAATATCTGCCGCTTCAGATGGCGCACGTATGCTTGAAAGAACCCTGCTGTCGGATCGCTTCACCAAAAGCGGTACCAAGATACTCTCCGAAATCCAACGCCTCGAAACTGATCCCGCCGTTTGTTTCATTGAAAATAACACCCAATATGCGATCATACCTATTGCTTCGCTGGACTGGTATATGTTGCTGGTCAGATCTCTTGATCTTTCCCTGTTTTTCTCGCACCTAATTAGTAGCGTATTTATAGGAATAATAGGGGTAATATTGGTGATATTCGTCATATTTAATGTATATATTTTTATGCTGCTTAATCCCTTACTCACCCTTACGGGCATCATGAATACCATCCTCTCGACTATTCCCAATCCTTTGGCCGTCATTGACAAACATGACCGAGTTATCTATGTGGGTAGGGCCTTGTGTGAGCTGACCGGACGCAAAGGTCCCCAGGATTGTGAACGGCGTCCTATCCTTGAACTGTTTGACCATGAGGATATGCGCGCCATGATCCGCAATGCGATACAACAGAACGGACATTGCGAAACTACCACCAAAGTACTGATCCACGAAAAACGCAGGTTCTTCAAGATTATGACTGATGACATAAACGGAGCTATTGCGGGGAAATTTATCTTTATTACCGACGTCACGGCAAGCACGTTGGATGGGCTTATAGACCCCTTGACCGGGCTTGCAAACAGGCGGAATTTCGATACCTGTCTACAAGATGAATGGAAACGGGCAATCCGGGATCGACAGCCCATCTCCTTTCTGATGATGGATTTGGATAAGTTCAAGGATTACAATGATACCTATGGGCATCCCCAGGGGGATCTGCTGCTCAAAACCGTAGCGTCTATTTTTGCAGCATCGGCGAAACGTCCTGCCGACCTGGCAGTGCGGATGGGCGGTGAGGAATTTGCCCTGTTATTGCCCAACACCGAACTTACCGGAGCATTGTACATAGCCGAGCGTATCCGTCTGGATGTAGAGAAAACCGAGGTTCCCCTTATAAACGGTAACGGCCTCAGTTCCATAACCGTCAGTATCGGCATTGCCTGTACGATCCCGACTGTACAGGATAAGGCGGAAAACCTGGTATCCTGCGCAGACCACTATCTGTATGATGCAAAACTCCAAGGCAGAAACCGCGTCGCGTATCCCCCAAGCCCCATACTCCCCCAACCGAACAACCAGGTTGACGGGGTCTCCCTATTCAATAATGTGGATTGATTATCCTTAAAAGAGCCGTAATTGACGGTCTACCGGCCGCCGTGGGAGTTCCTCAGCAAGGGGAATGAGGGTTTCCAGGGCATCGAGAAAAGGACTTCTGGGGTTTTCAAGGTTCCTCCCCTGAAAGGTCCGCTTCTGGGCACACGATAGGTACAAGCCTACCCGGGCACGGGTCATGGCTACATAGAGCAGCCGCTTTTCTTCTTCATATACTTCTTCTAATGCGTATTTTTTATATTTTTCATATAAGGTAAACGGTAACAAGCTGTCTTCCAAGGCAGGCACAAAAACATGATCGAATTCAAGTCCCTTGGACGCATGGATGCTCATAATCTGTACGCCTTCCCTGCCTGGTTCTATGCCGTTTGTATCACCGGAAGCCTCCCTTACGGCCAGGGTATCCAGAAACTCAGGCAGGGTATCATACCAGGCAGCTATGCTGATAAGCCGCTGGACCAGATCCTCGTGAGTAGCTGCTTGTTTCGGCGTTCCCTTATGAGGAAAGACGTCCCAGGCCTTTTTGACCGCTGCAGCAGGAGCAGTGCCTTCCCCAGCGGAGGAATCCCGCAGTATATCCAGGAGGGAACAGACCGGTTCCTGCTCCCACCACGGCTTTTCTCCATTGCGTATACAAGGAATGCCATGATCCCCCAAGGCCTTGACGAGCGGACCTGCCAGGGCAAGGGTTCGCACTAATATAGCGCAGTCCCCTAGGCTCAGGAGTTCTGGTTCCCCTTCCCCGGCTGCAGTGCTATCCAAGGCGAAAAAAGTCGTCCCTCCGATGAGCCGGCCAATCCGCCGAGCAATACCTTCGGCTTCAGATTTCTCGGTGGGGTATACGGCACGGAAAACCTGGGCTACTCTTGCCGTACCTTTGAGCGGGGTCTGCATCAGGGTTCCTGCGGCGTCGCTGATTGGCCCAGCACAGCGAAAACTACGGGAAAGCTGAAACCGTACCGCCTGGGGATAATCGTAACAGAACCGGTCGATGAAGCGGGTATCCGAACCTCGGAAACGGTAAATGGCCTGATTGGGATCCCCGATGACCCAGAGAGAGGCGGCAGGACCAGGCCCTGCCGCGGCTAAGAGACGGATAAACACGTACTGGGCAAAGTTTATATCCTGGTATTCATCCACAAAAATATGCTGAAACCGGGATCGATACCGGGCAGGCTTTTCAGCCAAAAGCCTTAGGGTTTCGATCAAAAGTTCGTCAAAATCCAGGCAAACCTTGGCCTTCAGGCTCTGCTGGTAACAACGATAGCCGTACTCCAGCTCTGGCTGAACCGGAGGAAAACAGAAGGTTTCGTCTCCCCCCAAAAATTCCGGTACGTTTGGCCGTTCCTCACCGGGTAAGAGCAGGAATCGTTTCCGGGTCTCAATGTATTTTCCCAAGCGCGGCGGCCGGATATGCCCGGGCAACTCGGTACAAAGGTCCTGTAAAAGGGCATCCCGCGCTGCCTCGGTAAGGATGGTGAACCGCGGGCTTCCCTGGGTTTCCCCCTGTTCCCTGAGTATAGCCGCACATAAAGAATGAAACGTACCGCTCGTGATACCCAGGCAATCATCCCCGATTGCCTGGGTGATCCGTTCCCGTAGTTCCCAGGCAGCCTTGACCGTAAAACTCAGCGCCACAATGGTCTCCGGTTCAATCCCCTGCTGTACCAGCCGGGCAATACGGGCAGCCAGGGTTGCGGTTTTTCCTGAGCCAGGTCCTGCGATGATGAGCGCGTATTTTCCTTCATAGCGGATCACCTGTTCCTGTTCAGGCTGCGGGGTAAAGCCGGGCAGACTGATGGGTTTGGCAGCTCCAGACAGGGGGAGAACGGGCTGTTTTTTGGTTTTGGGAAGCCGTACCTTTGCAAAAGCCCCTCCTTGATCCGGTTTAGCCGGTACAGCCGCTACGGGTTCAGCTATCCCCGGTAACTCATGGGAAGCAGATACAGGCCCTTGAGGAAGGGCCCGGATGATCCCGTATTCCCCGTCATACCCAGGATGTATGGAAACGGCTCCTTGACGCATCCGCCGGATTGCCAGGGCAAGCCGTTCCCCGGATAGGCCGGGGGCAGAGAGGCCCTCCAGGGCACTAAGGCTCATATCCATGAGCAGATAAAGTTCACTGCCTCCTTGTTCGATGAGGCTCCGGTACGCGGTTTCCACTTTCTTTGACGTGCTTCCCACTTCGAGCAGCTCCCCCAAAAGTTCTTTCAAGGGAATCAGGGATCGGTAAGGCCGCCGGTTGGTGCCTGCATAATCCTGGGGACAGGCCTCCCATTCGTCCACCGGGAAATCCGCCAGTTCTATAACCCTGCCCATCACCCCGCGGGTAAGGGGCTTATGGCAGACCGGACAGACCCCTGCGGAATCTGCGGCATCTTCAGGGCTGAGATAGACCGCGCATTTCCGGTGGCCGTCGTAATGGTACTTGCCTTCTTGAGGAAAGAATTCTAGTGTTTCCAAAACCCCGGTATCCCCACTGCCTAGATGTAGGGCCGCGGCAAGAGAGGACAGCCGCATATCCATTGCAAAGACCGTACCCTCTCTGCCCAGTTTCTCCGGAGCGTGCGCGTCGGAATTGGAGATGATCGAGTAGGATTCCAGGGATTTCAGCGCCCAGTTCATAGGGGGATTGGAGGAGAGACCGGTTTCAACCGCGCATATCCAGGGCGTCAGGTCTCCGTAACACGCGGCAATGGAATCAAACCCCGACTTGGCCCCTAATGCCGAGAACCAGGGGGTCCAGATATGTGCAGGGATGAGCAGGCCCTGGGGATCGGTCTCAAGGAGCAGGGCCAGCAGGTCCCGGGAATCCAGACCCAGGATAGGCCGCCCGTCGGATCTGATATTGCCTATGCGTTCCAGGGCGGTTTGAAAGGCCGCGGCCGCGGCGAAGCTGCTGAGGATCACCAGGTGATGGACCTTCCGGGTCTTATCCCCCTTTTTATAAATGGTACTGATCTCCCCGGTGAGCACAAACCGGGGAAGCCCCGCATCCGGCGGACAGGGTAATCCCTCGGCTATACCAGGGCCGGCATCAAACGTGCTGCGGATTCCTGGTTTCAAGGTGTAAAACCCTGCTTCCGCATCATCCAGGTGTTCCCGTAGGGTTTTGAGCCACAGGGGATGGGTACAATCCCCGGTACCGAGCAACTGTATTCCCTTGATTCTAGCCCAGCGATCCAGATACGGGGGGGTGAGCTTTGGACTGGTGGCCCGGGAAAAATGAGAGTGGATATGTAAATCCGCAATAACCCGCATAAACCCTCCATACGATTGCAGGGGTATAGTGCTCGTATTATGCGGGAAAGGATGGCTTGTTACAAGACCATCTAACAAGGCTTATCTATGTGCGGATAATGCCTTAATCTTGGGGAGTCGATTAGTGCTCATATAAAAACGATACAGACCAAACAAAACCGAATTATTTTTGTTGACAATTGGCTTTTAAAATGATTTAATAGCATACAAGGAGTATAGTATAATGTTTACAAGAAAAAATGGGATTTTGTTGGTTTCGGCGCTTATGTTTATGGCCCTGGTGTTCATAGGCTGTTCAACGGATACAGACCCTGAACCGGATCCCTGGGGTACATTTGTCTGGCAGGAAGAGGGTAACTTTGAGTTGGGAACTGTTACTGCGGATATTGATGGAACCGACGGACGGTACAAGGAAACGCCTCTGGGCAATCTAATTGCCGATGGTATTGCCGAATACACCCGGCATAGTTCGGGAGAGCAAGTCGATTTTGCTTTACATAATGGCCAGAACCTTAAAGTTAATAAACTTTCTTCCGGCAAGATTACCAATGCTGATATTTCAGGTACTATCGGTACCGATACTCTGTATCTAGTAAGCTATACCGGCGAAGAAATTACTACCCTCATTAATATTTTTGTAAACAGCAATAGTAACGGAAAGTGGAACGCTAATTGTATTGCCCTGGTCTCCAAGGAAGTCAGTTATACTATTCTTACCGGAATAAATCCACCAATAGCAGCGAATATTAAGGTGAACGGTTCTCCGATTGAGCTGGCAAAGACGTACCGGGTTGCGGTCGGTAATTTTATCGGTGCTACTACCGCGGATCAGAACCGTTTTCCAGAGGGAACAAATAAAACCGATTTAGGTCCTACAAAATTATCTGAAGCTGTTGCGCAGTATATCTATGTGCAAGGAACCATCAGTCCTCCAGAATTAGGCCGTATTACCGGAACAGTACCGGTAATACAGACTAACTGATACACCAAACTCTATACAAGCTGCCCGGAACTTCCCTGTTTCTGGCAGCTCTCTTGTTCAAGGAAAACCATACAAAAAGGAGTAAGGGATGTATACCTCATCATTGAGAAAACCTTCGGCGGGACGTAAGTCCATACTTTTCATAGCGGTGCTGCTAGGGGTCTTCGCGTTTTATGCGTGCGAGACCGGCAGCGACCCTGACAGCACGCTGCCCCTTGCCGGGCCTCGTTCCATCCAGATCACCGCACGGGACAGTACTCTGGTTTTGCAGTGGACCAAGGTTTCCCCGGCCCAAGGAGTGATCCCATCCTATGAGGTGTACTATTCAACTGAAACCGATCCAAAGAGTGCAAAAAAATGGGAAACCGTTGAATCAAACGCGTCCCAACTGGTAACCTCGACCATTACCGGCCTTATCAATCATACGACCTATTATGTATGGGTAAAAGCCCTGTACCAAGGTTTGGGACAGTCGGACTTTAGCCCCATTGAGTACAGTATCCCCATCCCGCCCCCGAAAACACCCGGAACTTTGCAGGTTAGTGCGGGGGAAGAGATGCTTGAGGTAACATGGGGACCGGTAGAGGATGCCTTTACCTACGAGGTGAACTATACAGCCAATGGTTCAGGAGATAGTCCCCCGGATGACGCCGCAGAAACCATGCTCACTGTATCCGAACCCGGCGCGGTGATCCAGGGCTTGACCAATGGTACGCCTTACACGGTCTGGGTCAGGGCGCGTAATACCGCGGGA
>JAISBK010000087.1 GCA_031266255.1 Treponema sp. | reverse complement strand
TAAAAAAATAGCCCCTAGGGGAATTGAACCCCTCTTTTAAGATTGAGAATCTCATGTCCTTACCAATAGACGAAGGGGCCGGATGAAACACCATTATCTTAATTTCCCCAGGGAGGATTTGAACCCCCACAAGCAGATCCAGAGTCTGCCGTGCTACCATTACACAACCGGGGAATAATCAATTAACCCTTACTCAATGAATGATGGTATAGAAATTACCATTTTTTAAAAAAGATGTCAATACCCCTAAACAGGATATATCGTAAACCTAAGGTTTTTTTAAGGAACGTGGTGACCTTCAGTGCTCACAGGGTTCCCTGCCTTCAATAAACCGTTCCACAGATTCAAGGGATATCCTTTGGTCCCGGGCTATGCGAGCCCGATCTTCATATTCGATCTTGGAACGCAGCGGTTTCCCCTCAAAAAACACGGTTTTCCGCTTGACTTCCCCAAAAGGGCCTTGTACTTGGGTTTCCGCCCGTTCCAGAGAGAGCCGGTGAACGCGGGTCTCCCGGAATCCAATGGTTGTTGAACTCTGGAACAGAGTTCGACGTAGGGAATCAAGCCCTGCAAAGGAACTGAGCACCGAAACCAGGGTCCCTGGCCGGGATTTTTTCATCATACAGGGACTATACGTTACATCTAGTGCCCCCGCTGCAAAGAGCCGTTCCATAAGAAAACCTAGGGCTTCCCCGGACATATCGTCGATATTCGCTTCGATAACTATAAGCTCTTCGGTCTTCCAAGGCTGGTCCCCAGAAGGTTCCACCGCTGCGGTTTGGGAAGACCCGGTCTCCTGCCAGGAAAGCCTCAGTACATTGGGCTTGTCCATTTTCCGGGTTCCAATGCCATAGCCGGTCTTGATCTCGATAAAACACCCGCTCTGTACCGCTTCGTCCACTGATGCCGCCAGAATCGCTGCTCCCGTAGGAGTGGTCATTTCCTTATTAAATCCCCCGGTTTTTACCGGCAAGCCTTGCACCAAGATCAGGGTCGCGGGAGCGGGGACCGGCAGAATCCCATGGGCGCAGGTAACCGTTCCTCCCCCTAGCTCAATCGCTCCACAGGTGATCCGATCTGGTTTCAGCATATCTAAACCAATTGCCGCACCTACAATGTCGATGATTGAATCCAAGGCACCAACCTCGTGAAAACTCACCTCGTCCACGGGAAGACTGTGTACCTGAGCCTCTGCTTCGGCTATCCGGCTAAAAATAGCCAGAGCCCGTTTCTTGGCCCCGTCACTGATACGGGAATGAACGATGAGATGCCGGATATCCTTCCAGGACCGATGTGCTTCATGGTGGTGTTCCCCGTGATGATCATGGGAAGACTGCTCTCCTTGGGGGCTTAACGCAACCACCCCGCGCGTTCCGCTGATACCCCCCCGTTGATCCCGGTGAAAGTGTAACTGCCAACCCGGAATGCCAAGCTTATCCAGTTCCTGCCGGAGCAGCTCAGGATCAAGCCCCAGATCAACCAAAGCGCCTAAGGTCATATCTCCAGAAATACCGGCAAAGCAATCAAAATGCAGTGTTTTCACCCTATTCTTCTCCTCAGTCTTCTCATCTTTGCAAAACCCGGTTCATATTACCCATAGCATATCCCTCCAGTTCAAAGGCCACATAGACAAAACCATAGGATTTGATGGTCTGGGAAATACGATCCAAACTCGCCTCATCAAAGAACCGGCGGCGTTCTTCTGGAGCAACTTCAATACGAGCAATCTGATCATGGCAGCGAACCCTGAATTGACGGAAACCCCAGGCTCTGAGGGTGTCCTCTGCTTTTTCAATCTTAGCTAATTTCGCTTGGTCAATCCGTTCCCCATAGGGTATTCGAGAAGCCAGGCACGCAAAGGCCGGTTTATCCCAGGTGGGCAGATCAAAGCGCCGGGACAATTCCCGGATGTCGGCCTTGGTAAGACCAGCTTCCCGTAGCGGACTTTGGATGTGGAGTTCTTCCAGGGCTTTTAATCCCGGACGATAATCCCCCAGGTCATCCAGGTTTGAACCGTCCCATACGATGGAAATCCCCCGTGCTTGTGCCGCAGCGAGCATAGTCCCAAATTCAAGCTTCTTACAGAAGTAACAACGTTCCTTGGGATTGGCCGCCACGGTTTCATCCAGCTCTGATTCCTCAATCAACAGGTGCTCAATACCAATTTTTTGAGCGATTACCGCTGCCCCCTGTATTTCGCTTTTCGGCAGCATAGGAGAAACAATCGTGATAGCGAGTGCCTGAGTACCCAAAGCTGCCACCGCCGCATAACAAAGGAAGGAACTGTCCACTCCTCCTGAGAAAGCAACCGCCCCCTTCCCCGGAGCCGCAAGGATATGCAAAAGACGCTGGTATTTTTCAACAAGTGCTTCTTTTATTTCTGTTTCTCTAGTTACTTCTTTTTTGGGTTCTACCATGAAACCGCTCCAACATACAAATTTATACAACTTTTAAACGGGAACTGTCAATGAAGCGTAATCGCTCCTTAAAAATCTCCACCGCCTTATCGGTCATCTTGGCCAAGGGAATTTGTTCAAGACCGGCAAGATAAAAATGATCCTGCTGGAGGGGCAAGAGGATTCGTTGTCCCGGGGCTTTAAGGATCGCTTCTGCCATGCCGGATGTAATTTCTCCCAGCATACTATTGATAATAACAATGCCGATAGGACCCAGGATGAAGTCCCCTTGAGCCACTGACACCCGGATGGCGTTTTCCCCTGTGGCGCCCCGGTGTGCACCGGCCTTCATCATCCGCTCGGTGGCCACCGCATTAGTACCCAAGGCAACGATATCTATATCATCAACGAGTTCCTTTAATCTCCCGATGAGCTGTACCCCGATACCGCCACCCATGCCATCAATAATAATTACCGTGTATTTCATACGAGTTCCTCTCATTTCCTTATAATGAAACGTATACCCATTTTATAAGAAGCACAAGGTACCTGGTTGCCTTAGCCTTTTCCCGGTTTC
>JAISBK010000082.1 GCA_031266255.1 Treponema sp. | reverse complement strand
AGAAAAGATAGAGAAATATACGGATACGCCCAAGGGTAATGCTCAAGCGTCCATGTCGGAACGGGAGAAGGCCCTGGAAGCGGCCCGGCTCCAGATCGAGAAGCAGTTCGGTGCTGGTTCCCTTATGAAGCTGGGAACCCATATCAATGCGGCAGGTATCGAGGTGATTCCTTCAGGTTCAATCCTGTTGGATGAGGCCCTCGGTATAGGCGGGTATCCTCGGGGGCGTATCATTGAAATCTACGGCCCTGAATCATCGGGGAAGACCACGTTGGCCCTACATGCGATTGCAGAGGCGCAGAAACAAGGAGGTATCGCCGCGTTTATTGATGCGGAACATGCCTTGGATCCAATATATGCGAAGAATCTGGGGGTTAATAGTAACGAGTTATGGATTTCCCAGCCTGATACTGGGGAACAGGCCCTGGAAATCGCCGAAAACTTGGTTCGTTCCGGTGCAGTGGATGTACTGGTGGTGGATTCGGTGGCGGCTCTGACGCCTCAGGCGGAAATTGAAGGAGATATGGGAGACGCCCACATGGGGCTTCAGGCCCGGCTTATGAGTCAAGCCCTGCGTAAGCTCACCGGGATCATCGGAAAATCTCGAACCATTCTGATTTTCATCAACCAAATCCGTATGAAAATCGGGGTCATGTTTGGGAATCCAGAAACCACCACCGGCGGCAATGCCCTCAAGTTCTATGCATCGGTACGGCTTGAGGTACGTAAGATCGAAACGATAGAGAAGGGAGATGCGGATGCGATTGGAAACCGGGTACGGGTCAAGGTAGTAAAAAACAAAGTGGCTCCTCCGTTCAGACGGGCGGAATTGGAGATCATGTTCGGTAAGGGGGTTTCGGCTGCAGGGAGTCTCCTAGATGGGGCGGTCAAGTACCACCTTATTGATAAGAAAGGGGCCTGGTATTCCTGTGGAGAAGAACGGATCGGCCAAGGCCGGGATAATGCCCGGCTCTACCTGGAAGAAAACCCGGAGTTAGCCAAAGAAATCGAGCTGAAACTGCGGAAGCTCATGCTCCCCAGCAGGGAAACCCCCGGTACGGTGGAGGAAGCTCCTGTTCATATTCCGGAGAACCTGGAAAGGGAGATAACAACCGAAGCGCCTCAGTTGCAAGCCCAAGAAAGAGAACCGGAAAAAGCCGATATTCCGACGGAAACGATCATGCCTTTTAAGGAAACACGGGGGCGTCCCCGGAAAATAACTCCGGTTCTTTGAGGGCTTGGGGTAAACTGAGTTTCGTAAGCAGCATAGAACTCAGGACTGGGGATGTAGAGCTTCCCAGCCGCTGCTCCTAGAGGTCTCCAAACCGCACAAGCCAGGAACAGACCTTTTCCGTTAGATGTTGGCTGTGGGTAACTATCAAGAGACCAATACCCTGATGTTTAATAAGATGCAAAGGGTACGGCCCATCTTCCAGCGGGGATTAATCGCGTTTTCCGGGTGCTGGTAGATGAGTTGAATCGGACTAGGTCTCTGCTCGGGAAGGAGCTTATCCTCAAAGTAGGCCCTTCCAGAAATGGGACGCAGAAAACCATCC
Organism: Treponema sp.; assembly: GCA_031266255.1. Lineage (GTDB taxonomy): Bacteria > Spirochaetota > Spirochaetia > Treponematales > Breznakiellaceae > JAIRLU01. The sequence continues at coordinate 3,003 of JAISBK010000082.1, read as the reverse complement.
AGAATTTTGGCCAGGGTATTTTTACCACATCCTGAAGGCCTCAGAAGCCCGAGTCGTTCCCCGGCTTCAAGTCCAATGTTTACCTCATTTAAGGATAAGCCCCCTTTTTCCCCCAGGGTCGTAGCCCAAAGAAAGATTCCGGCCTTCAAATCGCATGGGTACAACGTACCTCCCCTCCCCGGAATTCCTGCATGGGTACTCGTTGAGTACAAAATGCGGTGCTTTGGCTGCATCGGGGAGTATATGGGCAGACTTCACCTCATGGGTGACGAGCAGCACCTCCGCGCCTTCATCGGCTAATTCCCGAAAATGCCCCGTAGCAGTCATATCCCGGATGAACTAAATGGGAGTATTAGACCAGTCAAGCGATAACCGGCCGGAAGCGAAGGATGAGTCGTCAAGCCATGACCGCAAAAAGGTACGGCGGATAGAGGAAAAAGAAAGTTTCCGGTGAATGGAAATCCTGGAGCGGAGTACGGTGGATATTCTTTCACAAGCACACTGCAAGCCATGACGGCGTATCAGTTCCCAGAAACCTTTGCCGGGTATGGAGGGCGATATTGGCAATCCCGGTGATACTCAGGGTAAAGGCTGGCAAGATAAGATGGTGTATCCGTTCCCCCAAGGTAACTTCAGAGGCAAGTTTCCCGATAGGAACGGATAAGCCAATGGGAAACCACCCCAGTTGAATAGAAAAATCATGAGCAGTAAAAGCCCTATCTAAAAGGCTGGGGTGGAAGCCAGGATAAAACAAAAGATTTTAAGGACCGTATCAAAGAGACAGTTCTGGGCAGCTCCGCAGAGCATACCCAGCGTAAAACCCAGGCAGCCGGACAAGACCCAGGCACTCAACATCAAAGCCAGAGAACCTAAGACCTGTCCGGCTAATACATCGGCGCATTAATTATCAGTACAAAGATAAAGAGGCTTACCCCTACCAGGAGGAGTACCATTCGTAACATAGAACTCCAAAGTTGAGGCCGTCCCATACAAAGTAGGTATGATCAATGTTCACCGGGTGCAATTTTTTCGGGGCAAAACGGGAACGTATGATATACTTGAGGTATCCCAGAGGAGGGGTACCTATGGACACCAAAGAACGGAAAAAACTCATAACAGAGGCCGTAGCGGAATTTGAAGCGGGCCTGTGGTCAAAAGCAGCGCAATTCGAGGCAACCCACGCCGAACGAAAACTCACTATCAGCGTCATAGAAACACTCTGGGGAGAAACTCGGAAGCTCTCCGATGAGATTCTCAAACGGGTCTATACCGAATTGACTAACGGCAGTGAGGAAAAGCTGGTACAGGAAAAAAAACAGCTCTTGGCGAAACGGGAATAATCGTCCGGAACAAGGGGAAACAAGAACGGCAGATACAGACCACCCAGGGAGTGTTGAACCTAAGGCGGAGTGTCTTGAAGGTACCGGGGGGCGGGACTGAGGGTAGGGCAGAACGCAACTGGGAGATCCTGCCTCTGGATGACTATTTACGGATAACCGGACTGCCGTTCAAAATGAGCCCTGAAATGATGGCGGAGACGGCCTTCTTCGGCGTTCATGAAAGTTCTTTTGCGTCAGCCGAACAGAGGATCCAGAAATACCTGCCAGTCCAGATAAGCGATACACTTATTCGGGAGGTAACCGAATATGTGGGGAGGAAAGTATTTGACGCCGGGCCTGTCCGATAGAACAGAATCTGGATAAAATCCCGGACAAACCGGAGCGGAAGGGGATCCCCTATATCATGGTAGACGGGGTGGCTATCAACACGCGTCTGAAGGACGAACAAGGGTCGAGCTGGCGGGAAAACAAAAAAGAATATATGCCCTGCCTTGGTTCGGTAGAACCGTTCAAGGGAAACCTATTGGAGTGTGCGGTTCGTAACGGGTATGGCCGGTATGAGCAGACCATCCTTTTAAGTGACGGTGCGAGATGGATACGCAACATGGGGGAAGCAGTATTTCCCGACGCGCTGCAGATACTGGATTTTTACCATCTGGCGGAAAACAGCTATAGTTTTGGGAAGTATCGGTTTCAAGGAGAAGCGAAGCAGTATACGCCCTGGGCGGAAGAACTGATAGGGTTGTTACGGGACAGCCGGGGAGAGGAAGTGATGAGGCGGTTGGAAGTGTATAAGGAGAAGACCTTTCCTGCTGGAGTGGTAAACCCGTACACCTATATAGAGCATAACAGGAACAAAATAGATTACGCCGAATATAAGCGGCGAGGGTATTATATAGGGTCTGGGCCGATAGAGAGCGAGAACAAGACCGTGGTACAGAAACGATGCAAACAGGCGGGGATGAGGGCCATGCTCAAGGCACATTCCGGGCGATTCTCTACACGGAAGCCCAGTCCATAGATTCGGTACTGATGTTGATACCGAGCAGCTTGGCATCCACCGCAAGCGCGACCGCAAGGTTATACCGTTGAAGGTCTGAGAGATCGCGGTGATGTAAACTCACTGCAGATACCGTTTTTTACCTGTATGCCGTCCACACCCGGAATCCATCCTGCAGTCCTAGTTCTTCGTCTGACCAATGGAATCCCTGAAAACGTACCCAGCTTGCCGTACTGATACCGTTTAACGCGTTGTTGATGATGGTTTGGCGACTGATACCAATGTTGAGCGCCCAGCTGCACAGTCGTATCACTGATTACGTTGTTCTCGACAAGCTCGCCCGCGGTGTTCCTGGTCTCAGGAACCATGGGTAGATTAAAGCTCCGATTGTCCGAGGTGTTGATTGTTTCCAGATGCATACCACTAGGGTTCATTGCGTAGTCATTGTTGTAGGCGTGTTGGAATACAATACCGATTTTGGCAAAGCCTGTTATAAATATTCTTGCTTTAATTTTTCAAAGGATATGGTCCCGCTTATTTCCTCAGAGCCTGTTCAGTATCTTTTGAGCAACAGCGATATAAACGCAAGAACCGTCATTTGCAGCGTGTTATGTATCTTCCGTTCGCAGTTTTTCCATAGACGCCGGTATTTTTCCAGCCACC
>JAISBK010000076.1 GCA_031266255.1 Treponema sp. | reverse complement strand
AAGCGGCGTGCTAAGAACAGGTCATAGGTAACGGCGTTTCCCGATGCGGGGGTTACCGTTACAAACCGGGTTGACGCCTTCCCGGTGAGATTCGTCGCTAATGCAGAAAGTCGAGTAAGTCCATCAACAGAAAGGTTTCCTGACCTGATAGCTTCTCCCGTTACTAAAACATTAAAACGCCCCATATGGGTTAAGGTAAGAGAGACCCCGGACATAGGATAATTTCGTGAAACCAGGTTTACTACCTCTGCCCTTAATTGGAGATAGGTTTTACCACGGCCATTCAAGGTTCCCATATTTTGTACTTTTAATTGATATCCGGCATCAAGGGTAAGAGGAGTCGTAACCGCTCCTCCTAGGGCAGTAGCAAAATAGGCGAGGGTATAGACATCTCCAGGAGTTGCAGGATAATCAGAGGTAGAGAGCGCCAGCATTAAACGAGCATTCATATCCTCAGAAGTAAGTTGTTGAGTCGAAGGACTTTCAGAACCCTGCGGAGCTATAGGAGCGATTCCCAGGAGCACCATAAAAGCTAAAATCCCTAAACATTTACGAAAAATTGCAGTAGTCATATAACCTCGCTAAATAATTAGAATGATTGTAAGTTATAGAAAAAAGATTATTTTGTCTATACCATATTAAGGACTATCATGTTGACCCAGGAATATTGCGCACTATAAGTTGTTGATACGTAATAGTAACCGTAGTAGTACAGGCGTATAACAGTCGATTAAAAAGTTCAGGAGCAACTTGGCGACGATTGGTACGAAAACAAAATTCTGAAAGATATGCGGATAAATGTTTGGTCCCTAAACCATGATAGGTACCTGCAATGCATGCTTTTGCATTGGAAACCATCGTATTGAGCCACTGCAACTGGTCAGGGTTCTTTTTGTCATACAATAACAAAGTACCCCTAGGATATTTTCCATCGGTCACCGCTTGCATATAGGCACGATAGGCAGCGCTATTGATAGCCGATCCTGATGCAATGTGTTTATCCACAAAATTTGCTAGACCCTGACTTTGATTGATTTGAATTGTAGCATCAACTACATCCATTTTTATATATTGCGGTCTACCTTGTTTGTCAAGGGATACCCCTGCTACTACTGGTATGATATCCCTACTACATATCCGTTTAACCCCTTCGATAGGAGTACCAAAGTATATTTCGTCTAAAGCAATGATTCCTGAAAGCTGATAGTGGGCATCACCGTCCATCATGGCTTTCCTAATCTTATGCAACATAAGCCATGCTGCTTGATATGAAAGATTCAGTTCTACAGCAAGTCGAGTCGCAGAAATACCCCGTTTATCATGGGCCACAAAGTAGATAGCCCAAAACCATTTATGCAAAGCTATATGGCTTCTATGTAGGACAGTTCCTGCAGTTACAGAAGTCTGATGTTTACACGCTTTACATTCATAGAGTTTTCGTTTTTCTATAGGATAATAAGTCGTATTTCCACACTGAGGACATATAAACCCATAAGGCCATTTGATATGGAATAGGTGTTTCCTACATTTTTCTTCGGTATTGAACTTGTTTTGAAAATCTAAGATGGTGAGTGATTCGTAGATTGCCATTATCGTCTCCTTGCATTACGTTGTTTATCTTGTACCTGGTTTTATAAAAACTTTCAATCCTGTATACTCTCAGGTAAAGTATACTTGACAAGGTTGTCTCTAATGGTGGTATATTAGGAATAGCGTATGCATGATCCGATAAGCAATCAGAAGTATGGAAAAAAAGATAGCCCACTTAAAGCTGGAATAGCGGGCTTATGCCGATCAGACCCGGATATTGAGCGGATTCTGGGCTGCAAGCTGGAAACGTGTATACCCTTATTCGAATGTTATATCCAAGAAATTGAACGCTTTAACTCGCTTTACCATCTGGTGAAGGTACAAAACCGCGAGGACCTGGTGGTTAAGCACATCCTTGATTCCCTAGGCCCTTTGGGAATCATGCAACGCTTCATCACTAGCCTCGGCTCTGGTGCTCCGTGGCGTTTTGCAGATGTAGGTTCCGGTGCAGGGCTGCCCGGCATTCCCTTGGCTATTAGTCTGTCTGAGGGAGAACACTATGGATTCACCCTCATTGAACGTATGGGAAGGCGGGCAGGGTTTCTGAGAAATACCAAGGCGATATTAGGGATGACCCACCTAACCATTGAAGAAGGGGAAATGGAGCAGTCCCCGGGAGGACGGTTTCATCTCATCACCTTCCGGGCTTTCCGGAGTTTGGAACCGGCGCTGCTCAAAGCGCTGTTCCGGCTCCTGGCTCCCGGAGGCGCCTTGTTCGCCTATAAAGGCCGGCAAGAGACTATTATGCCTGAGATACACAGGGTAGAATCCTGTATTGGAGGCTGGGATCTGATACCCCTCTCGATTCCCTTGCTTGAAGAGGAACGGCATGTGGTAGTCCTTCGACCTCCCGGGTGAACGTACTTTATATGCCGCTCTTAGACAAACCCTCAACGGAAAAATTTGTTTTGAAATCATCAAGAACCCCTTGGCAGGCATGTTCAACGCGTTTCTTGTCCAGGGGAACCTTGTCCGTATGATGGGCCATAATCGTGTGTTCCAACCGCGCATTGAACAAATGGAATACCAGCCGTAGTTGTTCCTTCATGATTACGGCTCCCCGAGAATCAGGAGAGCCAAAAGCAACCAGAAAAAGGGCGTATTTCGATTTTCGTACCGGCTTTTGAATCCCCAAGGAGAACTTAGCTTCATAATACTGCTGGGTACGGTCAAAAAGAGCCTTCAAAGGCGCGGGGAATCCCAAGCAAAACACCGGAGAAGCTACTACCAAGAAATCTGCTGCTTGTAACGCCTGATCAACAGGAATGAAATCATCATAGGTGCAGCCTTGGGTGTGTTTGCAATACCCACAATGGATGCATGGTTTAAGGGCCGTGTCATAAGCATAGATGATCCGTACCGTATCCTGGGGTTCCATCTGGGTATTCCATTGGGCTACAAAGCAGTCCACCAAAGCCGCAGTTGTCCCGTGATGCCGCGGAGAACCCATCAAAACCAAGGCATTTTTAGGCATGGTCCTCGTTACACCTCATTGCTCGCTTTAGGGGACATCTTCGTGATCCCTTCCCATAAACCATTGAGATAACTCACCCCCAAAGCCCGGTCATAGAGACCGTAGCCCGGCATGGCCTGTTCTCCCCAGATGGCTCGACCGTGATCCGGCCTGATGGGGCCGTCAAAGCCAGTAGCATAGAGGGCCTTCATAATGGCAAACATATCCAGAGAACCGTCTGCAGAGAGGTGGGCACATTCTTCAAAATTACCAGGGCCGTTGTGCCGCAGGTTCCGCACATGGGCGCAGTGGATCCGGCCCTTAAGAGCGGTGATAATGTCCGGGATGTCGTTATGCGGATGAGTACCCAGACTGCCCGTACAGAGGGTTACCCCATTGTAGGGCTTATCCACCGTGGTGATGAGCCTTACAAGCTGTTCCTTACCACTCATTATCCGAGGTAGTCCAAATACCGGCCATGCAGGGTCATCCGGGTGTATGGCCATGTTGATGCCGTACTGTTCGCAGGTAGGCATGATCGCCTTAAGAAAATAGATAAGATTGGCAAAAAGCTGTTCTTCGTCAATGCCCTGATACCGCTCAAAAAGCCGTTTAATATGGCTTAACCGTTCCGGCTCCCAACCTGCCAGACTATACTGGTGGGCTTGGGCTTGCATAGCCTTGAACAGGGCTTCAGGATCCATACGATCAATAATTGTTTGATCGTAACTCATGGCAGTACTGCCGTCACTCCGCTGCTTGGCCAGGTCCGAACGGATCCAATCAAAAATAGCCATAAAGTTGTAGCAAACCATGGATATACCCGCTTCTCCTAAACGGCTGAGCGTGGTGATATAATGGTCAATATACGTATCCCGCTCCGGCTCTCCTGTCTTGATAGCATCATGAATATTGACACTCTCAATTCCTGCCAAAGAAAGCCCTACAGCTTCTACCTCAGCTTTCATAGCTGCAATGGCTTCTCGTTCCCATACATCCCCTGGTTGGGTTCCGTATAGGGTAGTAATAACTCCGGTTACCCCGGGGACTTGTCGAATCTGTGCTAAAGTAACCGAATCATAACTGGTTCCAAACCAGCGCATCGTTATCTGCATAATAGTGAATATAATCAAAAGTTGTTTCTATGCAAAGGATAGGGCAATCTTCTTAATAGACGTATCTCCTGAATCGATTCTATTAAAGGCTTGGATAGCCTCTGCAAAAGGAATGATATGAGAAACCGCACCTTCGATAGGAATTTTCCCTTGGGTATAGGCGGCGATTACTTCGGTAAATTTGTTGTTTTGCAGCCGTGAACCTCGGACATCAAGCTCTTTGGCAGTGATCTTGAATTGCTGCACCGGGGAAGGCTCATCCAGAAAGGCCATAGTGATGATCCTGCCTGCATTACCGGTGAGGTCCGTAAGCAACGGCAGAGAACCGGGAAAGCCTGCAGCATCAATCGAAACAGTCGGGCCCCAGGTGGTGTATTCCTTCAGCTTTGCAGCCAGATCTTCTTTCTTGGAGTTGATGACCGCACTCACCCCCAGCGCCTTTGCTTCTTCCAGGCGCTCGTCCACCACATCCGAGACAATGATACGGGCACCCCTTAAGCGGGCTGCCTTGATGAGGCTCTTACCCAAAGCTCCTGCACCGAGAATGAACAGGATATCCCCTTGGGTGATCCCTGCTCGAGCACAGGACTGAAACGCAATACTCATGGGTTCGATCATCACCGCATCGGTAAATGAAAGCTGAGGAGGCAAAATATGCATGGCTTCTTCCCCAGCAACCAGGTACTCCTGGTAGCCCCCGTCAATGTGGACTCCCCGAACTTTTAGATTACAGCAGATATTAGGCCGGCCAATCTTACAAGGATAACACTCTCCACAACTGACGATCTGATCCACGATCACGTGGTCCCCGGTCTTCACCTTGGTAACGTCTTTCCCAATCTCTGCAATCACCCCTACGATCTCATGCCCCATGACTCGGGGGTAGGTTGCCACCGGGGAAGTGCCGTGGTAAATATGCACATCCGACCCGCAGATCCCTGCGGCTTTCATCTGTACCAGCACTTCGGTGGATTTTTTGATCCGCGGCACATCCACCTCACGCATCTGTAATACCTTGGGTTTTTCAGTCAGTAATTGTTTCATAGTATCTCCATTTTTCCATTTTTTATTTCAGCTCACCTGAAAAGGCTCAAGATTGAGGGAACCGGTACCCGTGGCGTATACCCTGCAAACCATTTGAGAGGTACCATGATCAGCTCAGGGATCAGGGTCATGACAACCAGAAGCAGGCACTGGACGATGAAGTAAGGCAAGGTGGGTAAGAGAATTTCTTCCATTTTGACTTTACCTGTTGCACAAGCCACGTTGAGCACCGGTCCCACCGGTGGGGTGAGCAGGCCAAGGACGTTTACCAATACAAAGTTGATGCCAAAGTAGACGGGATCGATTCCCGCGGCTCTAAGCAGGGGAATGACAATCGGAGTCAGAATAAGAATCGTAGGAACCACATCCATAGCTGTTCCGACCAGAAGGACCACCACCATCAGCATAACGTTTAACAGAATGGGCCGGTCGGTTAATCCGATCAACGCCGCGGTGATCATCTGGGGCATGCGGGCGATGGTCATGATATAGGCTGCAACCTGCGCAGCCGCCGCCAGGAACATAACCACGCTGGAAGTTTTTGCGGCGCCGATAAGGGCTTTGAATATATCCCTGGGCGTGAGTTCCCGGTATACGAAAATACTCACGATAAGGGCGTACACCACAGCCACAACCCCTGCTTCAGTGGCGGTAAACACCCCTCCCCGCAGTCCTACAATGATAATTACGGGGAGGAACAGCGCCCAAAGACCGCTCATGAATATCCGCAGGGTTTCTTTGATCGTAGGTTTCGGCGCATCGGTTTTAATCGCGTCCTTGCGGGAGATAAAGAACCAACAGACACTCATAATTATGGTGAGGTATATCGCCGGCGCTATGCCGCCAAGAAAGAGGGCCTTGATCGAAACCCCCGCGGCGACACCGTACACAATCATGGGGACCGAAGGGGGCATAATGGGGGCCACCATATTGCCCGCAGCTACAAGCCCTGCGGATTTAGCGCGGTTGTAACCGGAATTTGCCATCATGGGGATAAGGATAGCCCCCAGTGCCGCGGTACTTGCCACTGCGGAACCTACAAGGCTGGCGAACATGAGACATGCGAGGATGGCTACATAGCCCAATCCCCCACGGACGCGTCCGACAAAAATATTACAAAAGTCTATAATGCGCTTGGTAAGCCCCCCTCGGTTCATCAGCTCTCCAGCGACAACAAAGAAGGGCAGGGCCATCATGGTAACGCTGTCGATTCCCCGCAACAGTTGGGCAGCCACAATCTGGGGATTGGTGGATGTCCCCCCCATATGGAGGGCAGTGGCGGATGAACCGAACAACAGGGAAAAAGCGATGGGGAGACCAAGCATCATCGACCCACAGAGGTACACCAAAAATAAAACGATCAGAGCCATTGTTTCCTCCTATTGTATGCTGTCCTGCATTTGATCCGTTTCTGAATCATCCCGCATTTTAAGTAGATCCGCAACGGACATCTTCATGATGACGAGTCGGAATAGGTTCGTCAAGGCAATGATGCCAATGGCAATGCCGGTGATAAGTCCGGCCGCATAAACCAGGAAGGTGGGAAAATGGGTAGCAACCCAGCGATCCCGGAGATTTTGCAGCATGAGCAACCAACTGCCTCGGGCCAGAATAGACATAAGCCAGATAAGCCCAACCTGCACCAAAAAATAGATGAGTCGTTGTGCGATGAGCGGTACCCGGGATAGGATGCTGTCGATAATAAGGTGCTGGTTATCCCGCATGGCCCCGATAGAGCCCAAGTATACCAAGTATATAAAGCATAGCCGGGCAATTTCCTCGGACCACGCGAAACCCTTGCTGAACAGATACCTGCACACCACATTCATAAAGACTAGACTTATCATGACTGCTAAAAAAAAGGCAATCAACACTTCAACTGCCTTAAACAGGGTATCCAAAAACGCTTTCACCAAGAACCTCCTCGACTGCATTACCAAAAAAGAGATACGAACACGGCCCGAGATCCTCAACCTTGAGGACCCTGGGCCTTAGGGTTTTACTGGATCGCTTTGATCCGGTCGGTGAGGGGTTTTGCCCAGAGGTTTTCCGCGTACAGTTTATCCGTAAGGGGCTGAATCAAATCAATGATCCGTTGTTGATCTGCTGCGGTAGTAGGAGTTACGATTACTCCCTTATCCTGCAGGAATTTACGGTCGCTGTCTACACTTTGGATGTAGTCGTCCCAGGCCTTCACTGCAGTGGCTTTTGCCGCATCAGTGAGCACCTTTTGCTGATCTGGGGTGAGTTTATCATAGAAACTTTGGCTTACCACGATTTCCAAGGTAGCGATGATGTGGTTAGTTTCATAAAGGTATTTTTGCACTTCATAAAAAGCTTGACTTATCACCGTAACCATACCATTATCTTGGCCATCCACTACGCCGGTTTCTAGGGCAGAGAAGAGTTCTCCCAAGGGAATGACCTGAGCGCTCGCCCCTAAATTTTCGGCAATACCTACATGGATCGGGTTACCGGGCATCCGGAACTTCTGCCCTCTAAACTCATCCACTGAGGTGAGGGGTTTATTACTGGTAAACGTCCGGGCGCTGTTCGGTCCCCAAGCCAGCATATAAACCGTGGGGAATTTCTGATGAAATTCCCGGTTGATTTCCTCCGCAATTGAGCTGGTCCAGACTTGCTTCGCATGGTTAAGATCCCGGTATAAGAAGGGCCAGTCGGAAATCAACATGGTGGAGTATTCCTGGTTCATCGGCGTACCTACAATGGCTACCTCAATGGTTCCGTTCCGCACGCCGTTCCATAGATCCCCTTCATTACCGAGGGTACCGTCATGATAAATGTCCACGCTGAGGGTTCCCCCTGAGGCGCTTTCAACTTGGGGTTTGAATACGGTATCTAAGGCCGCTGCCATCGGGTGGGTTACTCCCCAGTTATCCCCTACTTTGATGGTTATCGGTCTCACCGTTGAACCCTGGGTAGATCCTGCACGGCCTTGATCTTGACCACCACGTGCAAAGAGACTAGCCACCGCAGCAAAGCCTAATAAGCCCAATACTGCCCATTGTTTTCTACATGCCATAGTTTCCTCCAAAAGCATATATAAAAAGTATTATTTATCGTACCATTGGAATCGGAACTTGTCAAACTTTTTTCTTGATTACTTTGAGTGTTAATACATCCTCAGGGGTTTATACCTTCAGAGGAATTTAGCATATTTTAAAATATTAAAGAAGCTTTACTACTTTTCGGCAATAGCCAAGCTCCATACAGCCTTTGTGGAAGGATCGGTCCAGGTTTCGATCACATAAAAACCCCGTAAGGTTCCCGAGGCACTTACTTCTTGACTGTTTATTGCAGAAAAAGACGAAAAGATTTCACCTGAATTCTGGGTAGTTTCTATCTTTGCGCTTACGGTACTAGAAATGGAGGTAATAATCGAAAAAACGGCATTCTCATAGGATGCAATCACTGTATCTTTATGGTACAAGCGTGGCCCGGCAAAGCCCACGCCCACCCAAAAATCGGAAATCTGTTTAGGTGGATTATCCACCCATTGGGGCCGCTCATGTTTAACCGCGTACCGATGCTTAAGGAGGAGACTTCGAGAAGCCTGATACCGGGTACGGACAAAAACAGTACGATGTTCAATCCGGACATCCTGTTCAGGATCAAATACCAGAACCTCCCGATACTTTTGATACCCTTCCTCGTCGTAATGTAAGGTTGCCTGATTCTCGGATCGGTAATCAAAAAAACCGGTGCCAATCTCCACCCGCTGTAAGACTTCCCCTCCTACTGCTTGGAAAAAGGCCACCCGTCGGGCGGCATCTTCCAAAGCTAAGTCAATGGCCTCCTGATGGTTCATCCGTACCCCTGCTACGCCAATAAAAATTAATTCGTTCTTTTCTTCATTCATTGGTGAAAGGTTCCAAAAATCCCAGTCTACCACAGGGGAAACTGAAGAATCCGGAGAACCAGCACAAGAAAACAAGAAGAAGATCGAACAGACTAATACTCCATATCGTAGCATAAGGATATCCCTCCCCCACCAGGGACCAAATCTGCTTACCTGGTTACTGCCTCAGGTTTCGTGTTAATACGATCTAATTGCTGATCCATCATCTTGAGGGCTTCCATAGCCTTAAACTCTGCGTACTTGGAAGCCTCGGTTTCGATGATTCCCGCCGCAGCCTTGGCTGCATCAGCTTTACTATAGGACATGAGAACCCACAAGGTACCATCTTTGGCCTTTTCTCGCTTCACCGCTATTGCACCACTTAAGGTGGTTTGGGTCAACTGCCGGCCAATACTTTCAGAAAACTCAAGACTTGCCTGGCTATTCTCCGTACCTGCAGAACGGGCATAGTCGGTGATCATAGCTTGTACATTGGCATTGAGCTGAAAGGCCAGGGATTGCCGGGCCCGAGCATCCGCCATGGTTAAAGACTGATTATCAGATGACAATTTTGCACTGCCGATACCGAAAATCGCATCTTCCTGCAATGGAGGATTCATAACAAAATCCGGCAGGTCTGCTTGGCCTCCAGCCTTTGAGGATGCAGGAGATGATGTACAACCTACCGCACTCAGAACAATCAGCGCCAAAACAAAGAAGAAAGGACCATTCGTTTTCATCTTTTTCACAAAAAACTCCTTAAAAATATTCAGGTCTTAAACACGCACCTTCATGCTGTTTTTGCACCATGACCCTCTTGTTTTAATATTATACACCATATATATGGATTTATCTAGTATCAGCAAAAATAACACCCCAATATTCAATCTAATTTTTATACCGGCGATCGGACTTGAACCGATATGACCTCACGGTCAGTAGATTTTGAGTCTACCGTGTCTGCCATTTCACCACGCCGGCAAAATATGGTATTAATATACCATAAATAAAAAATTTATACAAGAGTTTAAACACACGTAATTGAGGTTAAATCATTAACGAATAGGACGAAGCGAAAGGCTGATTTACATCCGAATCAAGCGCCGGTTTTTCGGAATTTCAACAGTTTGTTCAAAAGTCATGCGAGCCTCCGTAAAGACAAGGATAGCATGGAAAATGAAAAGCGCGGCAGTTAGCAACACATCAATTTTACTTTTAACACGACTCATCTGTTACGACTAACGCCAAAAGCGCGGGGCCTGTCAGCCGAAAAAATTGGAGTCCCTCTCCCGGAGGGCTACCGTTTATACACATCTTTGGCGAGCAGCCAGCCTTGAAATATATCGTGGAAACGTGTCAGGCCCTCGTGAAGAGTAATCACACCCGGCGTACGCTGGCTTTTGTACCCTTTCCA
>JAISBK010000212.1 GCA_031266255.1 Treponema sp. | reverse complement strand
AGACCACCCCACGTACAGACTTTAACTACTTCAAAGCCAGAACTGCGTAAAAGCTGGGAAAGGGTTTTAATCGAAAAGAGAAAAAGATGATCAAAAATAGCCGAGCGCCACCGGTTTTTGAAAAGCCATGCTTGGAAACCCCCGATGTTTGGGGTGGTAATTAAGAAGTAGCCTCCAGGAAGCAGGATACGATGTACTTCCTGGACAAACCCCCGAGGATCATTGAGATGTTCGATGAGATGGGAAGCGAGAACCACATCAAAGGTATGGTCAGGAAAATGATTTGCCTCTAGGGGAAGTGCACGAACATCCAGGTTCCGTACTTGCCGGGCATAGGCCTGCGCTGGGGTGCAGATCTCCACCCCCGTGGTTTCCCAGCCTCGATTCTGCAGGGTTTCCAGCAATGCCCCGGTGGCGCAGCCTACGTCCAAAATCGCAGGCCGCTTTTTGACCAGTAAGTCTTTTTCCAGGACTGCAAAACCAGCATCCCCCAGGGCTAGTTCCTGGAGCTGTAAGAACCCCGATTCATTGGCCAATTCATAGGAAAGGTAATCTGCACCGTGCCCTTCTTGGTAACGCCAGGCCACTTCTGCAGCAAGGGGCTGAGGATTCATCTGCACCAGGCCGCATCCGGTACAACGGACATAAGAAAAGCCTTCACAGACAAGATAGGGTCTGAAATGATCTCCGTGGCAGAGGGCACAGGGAATGATCCTGCTTGGTTCACCAGTAACCGGTGTTGACCATGTTTTAACTGGTACTTTTGGCATTTTTTTATTCATAGCCTAAAAGCCAAGCGATGAACCTTTCCAAAGCCGGGCCTATTCTACCACCAACCGATACACTGCGCTCTGAGAATTACCCATTATATCCTGGGCGATGATTTCTAAACTTGCCTGTCCACGGGTAAGCCATACTTCACCAACCTCAAAACCCGGGACAGGGGCATATACCTGTCTGACCGGTACAAGACCATTGCGATACACCATAAGGACCCCATCCCGGGCTGAGTAGGTTTCAAAAGTAATCGACCCAAGCTCGTTCCCGTTGAGCGTACAGAGGATCCGGTGAGGCGCCAGAAAATGCTCGTTGGGGCCAATCCGGGTATCTACGGCAGTTACGCAAACCGTATACCGGCTCTGGCTTATGCTACGAACTTGATTCGGTTCGATGATACGGCCTTCGGCATTGCGCAACACCACCGATTGAATCGTTGGAGGCCGGACATCCGGCAAAGGGGTAATGATCATCGAAGGGTTCACCCAGCAGCGTTCTTTCCGGTCAAATAAGGAAAAATGAAATCCCCGCCGTTCAGACCAACCTGAGCGGCTTGCTCTCCCCAAGACCGTACCTTTTTCAACTATAATAGGAAGATCCTGGGTGATATCTTCAAGGCGGCTGTACATACTGATGAGACCCTCACCATGATCCAAGGCAATCCATGCCCCCAAAGGGGCGGGCAAGCGGGACGCGGTATTGGAACCATAGCAGCTAAAGATAAGTTCCCCTGTATCCGCAGCCTGCACTGAACCTTCAGATTCAAAGGAAACCCCCAGCGTGGGATTACCCCGATCATTCCAGCCGAAATTGGAACTTACCGTTACCCCTTGCGCGGGCCAGTCCATACTATATGCCGTGAACCACGGGATACCAAACCCTAGGGTAACGATGAACAGCAGCTTTTTTAGCGTAAGACTTGCAGGGACTGGGCTACCGACATAACCGATCTTTGATCCACCGGGTTTATCCATATTATTTCTTCTCCAGTTCAAAAGATGCTAAGGTCATGTTCCCTCCCACATAGATCCGTGAATCCTGCCGGCCAAGAAAGAAATTTTTACTGGTAAAGGGGGCTTCGACGATGAGCGTACTGGGAAACCGGACCACTGCCAATCGTTTTTCCTGTTCTGATTGGGTGGTGATGAGAAAAAGCAAGCGATCACTGCCGCTTTCATCAATCGTACTGATTTCCCCTTCCAAGGGTAGCTTCAGGCTGGTCCGGGACGGGATATCATACAAGCCCAATCCCCCGTTCCGTTCAAAGGCAACGCGGTTGTCATTATCCACAAACGCCACATGCACTGGTCGTCTGAACCCTTCTTCCAAAAATTCATGGTAGACCACTTTGTATTCAATGATTCCTGCATCCCCATACCGCTCCAAGAGGAGGAAGCGCTGAAGGTCAATCCCGGAAAGGATGGCCAGGCGCAAGCCGTCCTGGGAAATGGCACAACCCTGGATCACGGAAAGCCGAGAGCCTCCCGGTTCAAAGAAAAAGATCCGCTGGCCTTGGGCATCTAAAAGTTCTACAGTGCCGTCTAATAAACCGGCTAAGATAAACCCCGCGGCAGCATCAATCGTGGTAACCGTGGCTGCAAAATCATGCGTCCACTGGACTACCCCGGATGCATCCACCCCGGAGAGCGAGTTAAGTTCATTACTGACCAGGAATATCCGTTTATCCAGAAACAAAGGATAACCTTTGGCTTCGGGAATCTGTACTACCGGTTGATCCAGGGGACTGCGGACTGCAATCGTATCAGGAATCGACTCATATTCCGCCCAATTATCCTTTGATATGGATACTTCCCCTTTTTTGACCCGGTTAATGGTAAAATTACCCTGGCTATTGACATAGCCGAAACGATTTCCCAGTTGGAAGGGAAGCCAACGAACGTCTGCTTCTTCAGCCCGGGCCAAGGGATAATTCGATTCCAAGGAAATAAACCACTGGGGGGTTAAAATGGTCTCCATAGGAACAGGCTGGGAAGCCACAAAAACATACACCACAAAGCCTGCCACCTCTAATAGAATCCAATTTCTTGTTTTTTGCCTCACAGAAACAACAACCTTATTACCTAATGTTACTGTATAACAATATGCCCCAAGTCCTCTTGTGTCAACCCGCCCTGCAGTTGGCGTTTAAGAAGACGTGGTCTATCAGTCCGCAGTCAGGTGGAGGTTTTGGATAAAGAGCTGGTTAAAATAGGGATCTCCACTCAAACTGAATTCTTCCGATATATTCAGGATCTGCGGTAAGATTTCAGCCGTATCTCGGTCGAGCAAATACCTGATGGTTCCCCCCAGCGCGCTGTTTCCTATGAGTCGTATCTTTGACTCCAAGGCTTGAGGGATAAGCCCTATGCCTACCCCGCTGGCAACGTGGAGCTTATACCCAAAACCTCCTGCCACAAACACCTGTTGTATATCCTCATACCTAAGCCCACTCTGGCGAAGGAGGACATCCATACCAGACCGGATCGCACTTTTACCGAGTTGCAGTTCCCGGACGTCCTTTTGGCAAAAGAGGATATCCTGTCCATCTGCGGTCTTGGCAAGGAACAGCCCGGTAGTCTGGTCACGCAATCTGCCATTGGGAAGGATGAGGTTGTGGGTGAGGCCTGCGTACACCGTATCCACTACTCCGGAACCACAGATACCAATAGGATCCTGGTTATCAATGGTTTGTACCGCAAAGCCCCCCGGTTGATACGACACCGATGCAATGGCCCCCGGTACACTGCCGGTTCCCCAGAGAATATTGCCCCCTTCAAAGGCCGGTCCTGCAGCAGTCGCAGCCGCCAAGATCTTACCGGAACCCCCGCGACCGTGAGCTGGTATAAAGAGGGCCATTTCACCATTGGTACCGATGTCCAACAGCAGGACCGGCTCAGAACTTCGGTACAGGTTAGAGCAGAGGATCCCCGCGGTAATATCCGCGCCCACGTAGGTAGAAATACCAGGCAGCACATCCACCTTGCACGATAGGGGGCCGGTAAAAACTTCATCGTAATAAAAGGAAACCCTATCCAAGGTAATCGGCGTAAAAGGATAATACCCCAGGGTATCGCAGCGGAGGTTCAAAAGGAAATGAAGCATGGTGGTGTTTCCCGCAATAGCCATCTTCACCACATCCCCAGTATCAATAGCGCTGGTGTGACAAAGCGTAATGACTGCCTCCCCGATTTGTTCCCGGATCCGTTGACTCAGCCGGGGTAGCTCCCCGTCATTGGCGCGCTGTATCCGGGATATAAGGTCTGCGCCATATTCCCGCTGCTTGTTCACCAGGGAACGCCGCCCCTGGATGGTTCCCGTTTGGAGATTGACCAAGGCCAAGGCCAGGGTGGTCGTGCCTATATCAATGCCAATGGCGTAGAGGTCCTGAGGCTTATCACCGATATGTACGATAGTTTCCTTATCTCGATATACATACACCTTGTTTTTACCGTACTGGGTCAATCTCGCGATCCTCTCCAACTCGTGAAGAGAAACCATACCGCTTTGCGCAGGGTTTACTTGCCGGGCAAAACTTACCGCGCTTTTTTCAATGGGTATACATTCCATATCCAGGTTCTTGATGACACCACAATCAAGGGCCTCAAAATGGCTGACCGCCGAAAACTGCTCTTCATTGATGTCCGGCAGGACAATACGGATATGTTCCGTGGGATAGGCAGTGCAGGCAAGGCGGAATCCTGCACTCAGAGCAGCAGGGGCAAAATAGGCTTCATCTGCATCAGAGGCTTTCAGCAATCCAGAGACCACTTTTACCGCGCATTTTCCGCAGCTTCCGTTTCCGCCGCATAAGGCCGGAAGGTATATGCCGTTATCTTGTAAGTGCTGCAAGAGGCTTTTATTACCTGCTTCTTCTGATACCGTTAGTTCGTGGGCTTTATCACCTACGATGACGCTAATCTGCAGTGTATGAGGATGCATTATTATAGTCTAGCATACTTTTTGAAAAAACGTAATCAAACGGACAAGGGACATTGACAATTTGGTAAAAATAGGTTATTAGAAGAGACTCTTGTACCAAAAATAAATACCAAAGGTGGTTATTGATCATGGGTGTACCTATTCAGTCAAGTGAATTGGATGCATTGGAAAAAGCCTTCCAACTTATGTGGGGCAATTTCCCGGAAGCGGTTCAACTGACTTACAAAAATCGGGAGATCATTGCCTTAAATAAGGCGAGTCTAAAATTAGGGCGTTCAAAGGGAACCAAGTGTTCCACCCGCGGGAAGCCCGAAGATTACCAAGGCTGTTTGGCAAATCAGGTAATGAGTACACAACAGCCGATGTTTAAGAAACTTAATTTTTATGGAAGAGAAATCATTACTTACTGGCTGCCGGTAGACGGCTATCCGGATCTTTTCATTCATTTTGCTATTGGGACGGCAATTGATTACGATAAACCGCAGGAATCAGCGCAAAATGCAAATCCTTGAACGTAATGGACTGTGTAAAACTAGACTTGGGAAGCTGTCTAGAGTGGAAGTTTTAGGCGGCATTTCAAGCCTGAACCTTATGTGCAATTGGAGCTAAAATTTGGTTGAAAAAAATGTAAAACCAATTGACCAAATGGTAAAGAAACAGTACTTTTGTAAAAAATAAGAAGATTATCATGGAAAATATTGTATTTTATTTTTCTGGAACTGGAAATAGCCTTAAAGTTGCTAAAACGCTTGCAAAAGCGTTGGGAAATTGTGAAATTGTTTCAATGGCAAAAGCTGAAAAAATTTCTTTAACAAAACCATGTGATACTGTTGGTTTTGTATATCCTGTGTATTATTGGGGATTACCTAAAACAGTAGTGGAATTTGTAAAAAACACAAACTTCAATAATACGGCGGCATATTATTACTCAATCGCAACGTATGGAGGTATTGTTGGTAATGCTATAAGACAATTGAATGAGTTACTAAACGAACATGGCATTACATTAAATTATGGAGAAAAAATAAGAATGGTAGGAAATTATATTATCGGTTACGATATATTTGTTAATATAAACAAATGTTTGAAGCAGGCAGATAAAAAACTATTTTCAATAATAGTTAATATTAAAAATAGAAAAATAAAAACAATAAAGAAACCGTATAAAATAATTGAACGAAATTATAAAGAGGCAATGCAAAAAATATCATTATTGGTAAAAGAGTATACTGTCAATGAGAATTGTGTTGGATGTGGAATTTGTAAAGAGGTATGTCCTGCAAAAAACATTGAAATAATAAATAAAAGGCCAGTATTTAAAGATAATTGTGAACAATGTGTTGCCTGCATTCAATGGTGCCCTAAAAAGGCAATAAATTATAAAGATAAAACACAAAAAAGAAAACGATATGTACATCCTGAAGTAAGTTATAAGGAATTATCAGAATACAATAATAAATAATGGTGTACAACCCCACTTTGCATAACAAGGTTTTCGGAAAAGTCTGTTTTGGCGTTTTCCGATTATTTTAACTCTTTTTCTTTGTATTATCTGTTTACATTTCACCGATAAAGTGGCTCGGGATCCGGTTTTGCTCGGTCGTTTCGTTGCGTTCCCTTCCCACGCAAAACCAATGAGCCGATGGTTTTCCGATGTAAAAGTCACCGTTTGCAGTATTGCGCTATGGTATAGGTGGCGGTAATCAGACGGTACCGGTTTAAAGCGTCCTCCCGGTCATCAATACCAATTTCGGCCTATCTTTGCCGATGGGGCATAAGCGGTGAAAAAAAGGGCTTTTGACCTACCCTTTAACTGGTAAGCAGTCTCTTGACATTCTTCTTCGGCGGTTCGCCAAACAGCCGTTTGTACTCGCGGTTAAACTGGTTAATACTTTCGTATCCTACCGAATAGGCCGCGTGAGTAGCGTCCATACGCTCGGCCAGCATGAGGTGCTGCGATTCGTAGAGGCGCAGCCGCTTCTGGTATTGTAACGGGCTCATCGTGGTAAGCTGCTGGAAATGCCGCCTGAAGGTAGAAGGGGCCATATAGGCCAGTTTTGCCAGTTCATTAATGCGCAGCGACTTGGTATAGTTGTTTTTAAGCCAGAGAATAGCCTGGGCTATCTGGTAGTTTCTGGAACCCTGGGTATGCATCATCCGAAGCCGGTTTCCCAGCGGCCCCTGGATCAGGCGGTAATGTATTTCCCGGATAATGAGGGGGGCCAGTACC
>JAISBK010000135.1 GCA_031266255.1 Treponema sp. | reverse complement strand
CAAGGCGTTGAACTTTTCGATGATAGTGGGTATGACCAAATGTTCCGCCAGTTGTCCGAAGCGATTACTCAAATCCCCCATACTTTTCTGGAGTTCCTTCATTCTTTGGTCGGTCTCTTTGCCTTCATCCGACTGCGCCGTTGAGCGCCTATATGGACGTGTTGCTGAGGGCGAACCCAGGGGCATTTATGGAGACATAGAACATGGCAAACAGTATAAAAACATTTGAGGAAGTGTTTACCGAGACTGAGCTATCCCTTGAAGAAGTTCGTTCCCTGGTTGTTGATTGAGGTAACGCAAAAGTATATCCCCACCGTATTTCAAAGTACCCTCCCCTAGAAGCAGGAACGAAGGGACGTACGCCGGTATTGGTAACTACGTCGTTCCCACTTCGCCCGCCGCAGGCGTGCGGGTGAGTTCTAGGTAGGCTAATTCTGCAAGGCCGAAGTTCGCTTGTTTGGTGAAGTCTTTGGCGTATTCGTCATAGAGCATATCTTCGTACATTTTTCCGGCAAAGCCCTCATCAATGAATCCTGTTTTTTGTACGGTATTGCGCATACTGGTAAGCAGGTTCTTGATCAAAAAGCTTTCCAGGGCTTCGCATTGTTCATAGAGTTTATCGGTTTTGTCTACTACAGGCTTCGATACACTCCGGGTAGGAGGCTCTAGGGTACCAGCTTTTTCAAGCACTTCGGAAAAAACACGCCCTGGGGACGATCCTGCATCAGGATCGGACCGGGGGCTTACCCTGCGGGAAACCGCCTCAAGCCCGGCATGTTCATAATACAAAGAACCACGTTGTTCTATAACCATCATTCCCTCCTCAGCTTACCGTTTAAGATTCGTGGCCGTACCCAGCATACTGTCGCTGGTCTGGATGGTTTTAGAGTTGAACTCATAAGCCCGCTGGGCCACGATGAGGTCCACCATTTCTCGCACTACCGAAACATTAGACATTTCAAGAAATTTGTGGTAAATCTGCCCCATTCCTTCATAGCCCGGCCGACCGGGGATGGGGTCGCCGGAGGCTTCGGTAACCTTAAACAGGTTTTCCCCTACCGCGGTAAGCCCTACGGGATTGGGAAACCGGTACAGCTCGATCTGCCCCACAGGGGTGGGTTCGTTTTCGTTGATCTGAGGGACAATAACCGAAACCCGGCCGTCCTTTGAAATGGTGATCTTCTCAGGAAGAAAGCCTTCAGGCATGATAATATCCGGGAGTAGCCAATAGCCGTTGGGAGTTACCATGCGTCCGTTGGAATCTATCTCAAAAGCGCCGTTCCGGGTATAGGCATAACTGCCGTCGTAGGTTTGGATCCGAAAAAAACCTTCTCCCATAATGGCCATGTCCGTAACATTTTCCGTGTTCTGAGGAGACCCTTGGGTAAACATACGCTGGGTATCGGCGATCTTTACCCCATGCCCCATCTGGACTCCCACGGGCACCACCGTATCCTCGGTGGCAGGGGTTCCGGCGGTCTTCACGGTCTGATAGAGGAGATCCTCAAAATCAACCCGCATTCGTTTATACCCAGTGGTATTCACATTGGCCAGATTATTAGAAATCGTATCAATATTGGCCTGTTGCCCTATCATACCGGAAGCGCCGGTCCATAAACTTCGTACCACCTATAACTCCTTAGCCGTTTACTTTACCCACCTGGTTTATCAGGGTTCCCAACATCGTATCCTCGGTTTGAATCACCTTTTGATTGGCTTCATACGCCCGATTTACCTCGATCATTTGAACCATTTCAAGAACCGGATCTACATTTGAGGCTTCGGTGAAACCCTGAACCACCCGTGGCCGGTTTTCCACCTCCATAATCCGGGCTTCACCGGAAATATCCGTGGCCCGGTACAAACTGGAACCTTGTTTTTGGAGATACCGGTCTACATCGAAAGTTACCAGTTTCAGGGTATCCAGCAGGGTTGTCGCTTCCCAGGTGTTAGCTTCTCGGGCAATCATGCGGGTAGGATCCTCCGTATACGCGGCATTGACCCATACATTACCTTGCTTATCAACTTGAAAATTATTGGCCTGCACCTGGATAGGGCCTTTTTCTCCAAGTACGGGATAGCCTTCCTTGGTTTCAAGGTAGCCCTCTTTCCCCAACTGAAAAGAACCGTTCCGGGTATACCGCTCGCCCCAGGGGGTAGCCACGGTCATAAAACCCTTGCCGTCCAGGGCAAGGTCGAAATCACTTTGAGTTTCCTTCATGGCTCCCTGTTCAAAACTGGTATACAGTTCATTCAGTTCAACTCCGGTACCGAGTTTTCCAATCAGCGGCGCCCTATCCGCAGACCCAAAGGGATGCTGATATACCCCGTCATCATCCATACGACGCAGCAACAGTTCAGGAAAGGCTTTAAATGAGCTTATCTCCTTCTTATATCCATCTGCATCTACGTTTGCCAGGTTATTTGCCAATGCGTCCAGACGCCATTGCTGCGCCCGCATCCCGCTGGCACCGGTATACCATCCTCTAATCACTTCTCGTTTCCCCTATTAGGTTAAATATCGGTATCAATCGAAAGTCCTTTACATGAATGTACCTCATAGGTACCATAAAACCATGCAGGATACACAGACGATCCTCGTGGTGGATGATGAAGTAAAAATCCTCGAGTTGGTAAAAGCCTACCTTGAACTGGAAGGTTTTCAGGTACTTTGCGCACGGAGCGGCAGGCATGGACTTGAACTTTTTGATCACCTGCAGGATTCACCGAACCCCGTTTCTTTGATACTTCTTGATCTGATGCTGCCTGATTGTTCAGGTGAAGCAGTATGCAAAAAAGTACGGCTTGAGTCGAATATTCCTCTCATTATGATCACCGCTAAGGTTGAGGAAGACAACATCATTCACGGTCTTACTATCGGCGCGGATGATTATGTAACCAAACCCTTTAGTCCCCGGCAGCTTATGGCCCGGGTGCATGCGGCATTACGGAGAAGCCGGGGCAAAAAAACAGGGGAATCCTTGCTTGTTTACGAGGATTTACGCATCAATACCGAAAAAAGGAGCGTGAGCCGGAACGGAGAAACGGTTAATCTTACCCGGGATGAATACCATATCCTTACCCTGCTCATGTCCTGTAAGGCAAAAATCTTTACCCGGGATGAAATTCTTGACGCGATAAAAGGGGCTGATTATGAAGGCTTTGACCGGTCGGTAGATACCCACATAAAGAAACTGCGGGCAAAGCTTGAGGATGATCCTAAAATGCCGAAATACATCATCACGGTCTATGGTATGGGATACCGCTTGGGGGAAGCATGAAACTGCGCTTCACCATAAGCCTACAAAACCGTCTTGTCCTTACGTACGTCTTGTTTATCGGACTTGCCCTGGGTATCTTAACCCTGGCTATCAATCGGTTTACCGGCATAACCTTTAACGCATTGATCAAGGAGAATATCAGCGGAAGGAGTGTAGAAATCGTCCGGGTTATAGAAGAACTGTACAATCCCATGACCCGGAGTTTTGATAAGGGTGCTGTAGAGGCAATGGGAATGTACTTTGTCCATGAGGGCTATATTGTAACGGTGGATGATGCCCAGGGAGATCCGGTATGGAATGCCCGTTCCTGCGATATGCAGCAATGCGTTGAGGTGATAAACGATATAGCTTCCCGGATGGAACAGCAATTCCGCTTAAACGGCGGGATCCAAAAGCAGGGGTATCCGGTTTACGCTAACGGTGGGATCGTGGGAACGGTGCGTATAGAAACCTACGGACCTTTTTTCTACAGTGAAACCGAAACGCGGTTTTTACGTTCCATAAACCGACTCCTACTGGTTGCAGGCTTTATCCTTACCCTGTTAAGCGCCGGTATTGCCCTCGTGCTGTCCCAAAGTATCGCGACCCCGGTGCGTAAAGCCGGCCTTGCTGCTCGGGCAATAGCCCGCATCCATTCAGGGGGAACCAATCCTGAAAGGCGTGTCATCAGGATACAGGATCAGTATAAAACCTGGGAACTCAAGGACCTTTCCCAGGCGATCAACTGCCTGGCTGCAGAATTGGAAGCAGCAGAACAACGGCAACAGCAGCTCAGCGCGGATATAGCCCATGAATTGCGTACACCCCTGACCTGTTTACAGGGAAACGTAGAAGCCATGATCGACGGGGTGTATAAACCTGACCAGGAACACCTGGTAAGCTGCCACGAGGAAATAATACGGCTTACCCACTTGGTGGAGGATTTGCATATCCTTACCTGGCTTGAAGGGGATTCCCTTAAACTTAATAAAACCACCTTTGATCTTGCAAAATTGGTCCAGGTTACGGCGGAACAGTTCAGGGTTGCGGCCCATGAGAAAGGAATAGGGTTACACCTTACCCTTATGGAAAGCCCCCTTAACGCTGATTATGACCGGATTAAACAGGTGTGTATGAACCTGCTTTCCAATGCGGTGAAATACACCGACTCAGGAAGGGTAAGCATCACTATAGAGAAGGGGGTACCCCATTGGGACCTTATCATTGCAGATACCGGCATCGGCATACCTGAACAGGATATCCCGCATATCTTTGAACGACTCTACCGCACTGATACATCCCGAAGCCGGGAGACCGGGGGCGCCGGAATCGGGCTTACCATTGCCGCGGCGATTGTAGCTGCTCATGGCGGAAGCATCCAGGTGAAAAGCAACAATGGAGAACTGCGCGGTTCCGGGAGCGTATTCCGAGTAGGTTTATAAATACGCACCCCTCCCCCAAGGATACCTAGAAAATCTAGAACATTAAAAGTGTGCGTATTTAATTACATAGGTATCTGATTTTTCTGAGGTATTACTCTCATATTCCAGGATCTGTATCTTGGAATAGGTTGCACCATCTCCGTGTTTTATAATATAGACCCGTTTACTTGGGTCATAGGATTTTGACTTATAAAACTGTTTCTTGTTATACTGAAAACTTGCAAGAGGCTTTTGGTCGTCATCTCCTGCTCCGGTTTCGGTTTCATTCCCATACCCTACATATCCGATAACATTGACACAAACCTCCTCTAGACTCATTGATCTGATCCATCGTTTAACATCGGTGGTATACCTGTTGAGCAAGGTTGCATCATCGGTTACTGCGTCGTCCTGAGTAACTTCATCAAATGCGAACTTCTCGGTATACCAAACCCCGCCTTGACCTCCTGAACCAAGCTTGGTTGCCGTATCACCGCTGTTGGTATAAATCAACCGGGAACGCTGGAACCCAATGTCCCATTTAGTACTCTTGATTTCATCCCCGGTTACTGGTTCCCCGGTAGTAAGAGAATAGTATAGGGGTCCGCTATCAGTCGAGACCGAAAAGGTGATCGTTCCCTCACCACCAGTATCCTGATTGTCCGAATCAGGAGAACAGGCAAGGAGAAGCATTGCGGTGCATCCAAAAACAAGTAGAAAAGAAATAATGCTGCGTTTCATAAGAAACTCCTTATAAAAAATATTTAAACCCAATTGAAAAGGTTTGCTTGGTTAACGGGCCCAGGTGATCCATTTCACCGGTTATGTTGTCCACTGCCGCATGTACTTTGAAATGCGTACCCAAGGCAACGGACACATAAAAATCCAGTATAAACCGGGGTTCGTTGTCCGGTTCAGTCGGATCGATCATCGCTGAAAAAAAACGGCCTTGCAGATAGGTAGTAATTCCTGGTGTAGGGTGATCAAAGCCAATCTTCATCTTGACCGTATGGGCAGGCTGGGGGTGCAGTTCCTCTCCTAGGGTACGGTCATAGGCGTACAGCCAACTGTAGCCTGCTGAGACAAAACCATACTGCAAAACCGTAAGCCGTCCTTCGGTATCAACGCCGGTTCGCATAGACCGGGAAATATTCTTGGTCGCATAAATCATTCGGTCCCCGAGGGTTTCGATATATACCCGGGTCATTTCATCGAATAATTCGTTGTAATACACATTGATCTGGACGAAACGGCCGGATGCAGCATACTCAAGTCCAGTATTAAATCCCAAACTGTATTCGGGTATCAGGTCCTCGTTACCCTGGATATACATGGTTTCACTGTCGTCTTTAACCAGATAGAGATCGCTGAAATCCGGCGCCCGGTATCCTATCCCTGCCCCGGCTAAAACACGAAAATCCCCGGGTAATTGGTACATCCCGGAGAGTTTCGGCGCCACGGCAAAACCAAACTGGGAATTCCGCTCTACCCGTACACCAGCCAAGACCGCATAGGTATCTCCTCGAAAATGTTCGGCTTGTAAAAAGATTGCCTCCTTATCTACCGAAACAAACGATTTACTCAGATTGTATTTTTTCATGCTGTTGTAGGCCCCTTCTAATCCGAGGGTAAAAATGAAATTATCAAGCCCGTCATAATACCCAAGGGCTTCTAGGGCAGTACTATTTTCATTCTCATAATTATTCCCTTTGGACCACCGGTCATTGATCGCCGAGTAATTGTCTTTATCCCTCTGGTAAAAGTTGTCATAGAGTCTGAGGGTAAGACCTCCCCGCTCAAAAGGATGCAGATCCATTTCAGCATACGCATCTCCCCGGAGGTAATCAAACCGGG
Source organism: Treponema sp. (assembly GCA_031266255.1). Lineage (GTDB taxonomy): Bacteria > Spirochaetota > Spirochaetia > Treponematales > Breznakiellaceae > JAIRLU01. The sequence goes on along the minus strand of JAISBK010000135.1, from coordinate 2,479 downwards.
TAAGGCTTCCGCGCGCAGTGGTTTGATCATCCCGCCGCATCAGCATGAAGGAGCTTCCCAGCCTGACTTCCGGGATATTTTCCAGGGAAAAAGCCGTATCGAGCCCCAGGCTGCCCCGGTAATATTCGGGAAGTACGGAACTGGTTTTTTGCTCATTGTAATAAAACCCTCCACGGGCAGCTTCTATATTCAGGGAATTTCGCGTGATCCCCAAGGGAAAGCCCACAGCCGCGCTCAAGGTTTGCTCCCGGATCGGATTAAAATCATCAAAGGGCGCTACGGTTTCAGGGGTATTTGGATCGTCATAGGCAAGAAGGAAACGATTCGTAAAATCGGTAGATAGGGAGACCTCGTTCCCTGGTTTTTTGGTGATGATATTGATAACCCCGCCAATGCCATCGGATCCGTACAGGGCAGACTGGGGCCCACGGACAATTTCTATGCGTTCCACATTCCCCAAGGGCAGGGTTTCCCCTTTGAGTCGTTGGGATATCCTTCCCACGATCCTCCTTCCGTTTATCAGGTAGAGGATTCGACTTTTACCCATGCCTTGCATCTGGACATAATCACCCATGCCGTTTCCGGTATACACCAGCCCATAGTCGTTTAAAATATCTATGAGGGTATCGGCATTGGACTGTTCGATCTCCTCAGCGGTAATGATCTCCGTAACAACAGGGCTGTCTTTTAAGCGTTTTTCACTCCTGGTTCCGGTTACGGTAACCTCCTCTAATTGATAGACCGGTTCACCCTCATCCTCTTGTTCCCCGATTACCGGAAAGGTAAACATACAGAACCAACCAAGCATACATACCATAAAACAAGATAGCTTCCCCATTTTCCTGATCCTTATTTGCATACGAGATCCTATTCAATCGCCTTTATTATCCCTGCAAAGGCTTGCCAACCGGTCATGGATTTATACGCTTCTACGCTGTTTGCAGGAACATAGATACTAAAATCCTCATTCACCCCTGAAAATACCCCACCGTTGAGTGCAGGCGGTACTTCGGCATGGACAATAACGCGTTTAAGCTGTGTACAATTTCTAAATGCATAAGCTCCTAGTAATTTGAGGGTCGCCGGCAGCTCAACTTCTTTCAGGGCTGTGCAGTGATCGAAGGCATTTTTATTGATTTGCTTGAGTCCACTCGGGAAGGTTACTGATTCAAGGGATGTACAGTCATAAAAGTTATAAATCCCCACGCTTGTTGAAGACTTGGGTAAAATAATCTGTACCAGCTTATCTCGATTAGGTCTTGAACTAAAGGTTTGATCATAGCGATCTGAAAATCCAATGGTAGCACCGGTACAGGCATCTACATCTAAGGCGATATATTTTCCGTGAAAAGTCTCATAGAGTTTCCGTAAGCCGTCTTCCAGCATTTCACCGGTACCTCTATTACTCAGGGGCACATCCTTAAGTACCGCGTAATACGGAGTCCAACGGTCGTTTTGCGCTTTACCCTCATCAACCCATGCACCGAGACCGGCAAGATCGGTAAACGGGGTTGACCAATCAGGGGTACATTTTATAGCATCCCTATACGCTTGCCAGCTTGTTTTATACTGCGAAACCTGTTCTCGAGGAACCCGAATCGTGATATCCGATGGGTTTTCAAAAACATGATCCCCTCCTAGGGTCGGCGGCGTATTGTGGTCAAGGATAAGTTCCCGTAGCAATGGAGCACCGGAAAAAGCGTAATCCTGTATCGTGGTAATTTCAGATGAAATCTGAAGGGTACCCACCGCAGAAGGCCACGCAACAAGGGTTTTCCCCTGATCCCGTAGTAGCCGCTTTCCGTCCATGTCAGTAGTAAAAACCGTATTCCCGTTGGTAACCTTAAAACCAAGGGAGACACAAGCCGCGAAGGCACTATCGCTGATGGTACTCATTGATGCAGGCAATGAGATCGATACGAGAGCGGTACATCCCGCAAAAGCGAATGCACCGATAGATTCGGTCGATTCACCAAGGATAAGAGACACCAGTTTGTCAGCGTCAGGCCGATGGGTCATCACCGTTGCTGCTGCTGCTCCGATGTTACCCGTGCAGGTGCTTATATCCAAGGCAACGTACCGTCCCTGAAATGTGGTAAACAGTTCCCCCAAGCTGTCTTCATTATCGCTGAAGCTTGCCATATCCACGTTTACCAGGGTTATCTGATAAGGATTTTTTGCGGTATTCTGTACCCTGTTACCAAGAACGGTTTTGAGACTACTCAGCGAAGAAAATTGGGTAGTTTCAACCGTATCAGAAGGCTCATCTTGAGTGGAATTTGAACACCCCATAAACGCCATAAGGAAAACCGCACAAAAGAAGAGCGAGAAGGGTATATAAAAATTGCGTTTTCGTGTCTTAACCATTTCCATACCTTTGTAGTGATAGGGGGCTTCTGAAAATAAACCGAATCGGTATTTTCAGAAGCCCTGTTTATTTATTTAAACACGGCGTATCGTACTTTGTACGAATCCGTAC
>JAISBK010000129.1 GCA_031266255.1 Treponema sp. | reverse complement strand
GATACCCTCACCGCCGATATACAGAAACGGCTGAAAATTATCACCTTTGACGACAACCGCTGGTTTGACTATCTCAAGTATCCGGTGTCGGTGATTTCCCAGCCGGTGGCGGAGATAGGTAATGCCGCGCTGGAAAATCTTCTACAAATGATCGAACAGAAAACTCCGCTCTGTACCATAAAACGGGAATTACTGTTCGATACCAGCATCATTGATAGATAAAAAGGTGAAGAGGAAATAAGCCACGGTATAGATCATACAAAAATGTAGGATATTATTTTTTTCATACCTATAGGTATGAAAAAGAACCGGTATGCTATCCAAGGAAAGCGTGCTCTTACCCAGTAAGACATGACAATGGCTATCTATCGGGTACTAATTTCCAGTACCTTCACCTCAATCCAGAAAAACTAGGAAAAAAACTGCTCCCCTGATTAGATTGGCACGGTTCCTGCTTAAATACTGGATAGTATCCTTACAGGAGGCATGAAACGTGCGGAAAAAGATTATGGTGTTGGCAGTGCTGTTTTTTTACTTCGGGGTCGCCCTCTTTGCCCAAGAAGAAGGCTATTCCTTGGAAGACGCACTGAATATGATATGGTTATTCTGTGGGGCGATCCTGGTATTCGTCATGCAAGCGGGCTTTGCTTTGGTTGAAGCCGGGCTTACCCGGGCAAAAAATGCTACCAATATCATCATGAAAAACTTGATGGATTTTTGTTTCGGCGCCCTGGTGTATTGGGCCATTGGCTGGGGACTCATGTACGGTGCAGATGCCCTGAAAATCGTTGGTACCTCAGAATTCTTTAAGGGTCCCATGGGAGACTATACTTTTTACCGAGATTGGTTTTTCCAGGTCGTATTTGCCGCGACTTCGGCTACCATTGTTTCCGGAGCTATGGCAGAACGAACCCAGTTCAAGTCCTATTTGGTGTATACCTGTTTTATTTCAGCCTTTATCTATCCCATATCCGGACACTGGATCTGGGGGGGTGGCTGGCTTTCAGAACTCGGTTTCTATGACTTTGCCGGTTCAACGGTGGTACATTCTGTAGGAGGGTGGGCGGCTGTGGTAGGCGCGGCGATTCTCGGCCCCCGGCAGGGCAAGTATGTGAAAGGCCCGGATGGGACTATCTCGGTGAAAGCCTTCCCAGGGCATAACCTGACCTTGGCCTGTTTAGGGGTTTTTCTTCTGTGGTTCGGTTGGTATGGGTTTAACGGGGCATCCACCTTGTCAGGTATGGATCCCGCGATTGCCCGGGTTTGTGTTACCACTACCTTGTCAGCTGCTGCAGGAACGGTGAGCGCGCTGATCACCTCCTGGATTTGGTTCAAGAAACCCGATGCATCCATGTCCATGAACGGCGCTTTAGCAGGGCTTGTGGCTATTACCGCCTCCTGTTTTGTGGTTTCTCCGGGAGCGTCGGTGGTGATAGGACTTATCGGCGGTATCCTGGTGGTGGGCGCAGTGGAATTCATCGATAAGGTGCTGAAGATCGATGACCCGGTAGGAGCTTCTTCAGTCCATCTGGTGTGCGGTATCTGGGGTACCTTGGCAGTAGGCATCTGGGGCAATGCGGAAGGTATTGCGGTAGGACTGCTTCATGGCGGCGGATTCCATCAGCTGGGGATACAAGCAGTGGGAATCCTTTCGGTAGGAGCCTGGGCTGCCCTCACCAGTCTGGCGCTCTTTTTGGCGATCAAGGCCACTTTAGGACTGAGGGTTACGCCTAAGGACGAACTTATGGGCCTTGATATCACCGAACATAAGACCGAAGCCTATGCAGGCTTCCAGATTTTCAGCAACATGTAAGGAGGTACCTGGTGAAACTCATTATTGCGTATATACAGCCCCATGTGTTGAACGAGGTTAAACAGGAACTGTACAAAGCGGAAGTCTACAAGGTTTCGGTTACCAATGCTATGGGCTGCGGTCAGCAGAAGGGGTATACCGAATTGTACCGGGGGGTTGAAATAGAAGTTAACCTTTTAAAGAAGGTGCGTATCGAAATTGCGGTGAACGATACCTTCGTAAAACCAACCCTTGAGGCGATCATCAAAGGCGCCCGAAGCGGTGAGATTGGAGATGGGAAGATCTTTGTACTTCCTATTGAGGAATGTATCCGAATAAGGACCGGAGAGACCGGTTCCATAGCCATTGGCTAAAAAACGGTCATCGACAAGGTTATCATAATGATGTATAGTAAAGGACATTGTCCAGGTTTGGCATATCTTTTGCTTACGATTACCATGAATTATCGTGTTTGTTTTATCAGGGAGGATGTATGAGTATTGTTGATTTTACCAAAACCCCGGTTGCCGCCTTGTATGGCTCCAACTGTTTTTCTAATGCAGTCATGCGGGAACGGCTGCCTAAGAATATTTATAAGGAAATTCTGGCGGTTCAGGCAGGGGAGAAGGAACTAACCCTGGAAGTAGCGGAAGTGGTGGCTGCGGCCATGCGGGATTGGGCATTGGCCAAGGGCGCAAGCCACTATACCCACTGGTTCCATCCCCTCACGGGGCTTACCGCGGAGAAGCATGATTCCTTCATTGCCCCCACTACGGATGGCCGGGTGATCATGGAGTTTTCTGGTAAGGAACTTATCAAAGGTGAACCAGATGCGTCGAGCTTTCCTTCCGGGGGCCTGCGGGCCACCTTTGAAGCCCGGGGCTATACTGCCTGGGATCTTACCAGCCCGGCTTTTCTCAAGCAGGATCAGACCGGTACGACCCTTTGCATACCCACCGCTTTTATCAGCTACTATGGTCAGGCGCTGGATAAGAAGGTTCCCCTGCTCAAGTCTATTGACACCTTGAGCAAACAGGCGCTGCGGGTGCTGCGGGCCTTGGGGAATGAAACCTCTAAGCGGGTGTATACGACGGTAGGGCCTGAACAGGAATATTTCCTTGTGGATAAAGCCTTCTATGATCAGCGGCCGGATCTCATCTTTACCGGCAGGACGGTGTTTGGTTCCATGCCGGCCAAGGGCCAAGAGATGGAGGATCACTATTTTGGGGCGCTCAAGGAACGGGTTTCAGGGTTCATGCGGGAACTCAATACCGAGCTGTGGAAGGTAGGGATTGCTGCCAAGACCCAACATAACGAGGTGGCTCCTAATCAGTTTGAAATTGCCCCGGTGTTTACCAATACCACGGCTGCAGTGGACGCAAACCAGTTAGTCATGGAGACCATCAAGAGCGTGGCCCGCCGGCATGGCATGGAAGGCTTGCTCCACGAGAAGCCCTTTGCCGGGGTAAACGGCTCGGGGAAGCATAACAACTGGTCTATGGCTACGGATGATGGGATCAACCTCTTTGATCCTGGGGCAAACCCTGAATCCAATGCCCGATTTCTCCTCTTCACCGCGGCAGTGGTGGAAGCGGTGGATCGGTATGCTCTCTTAATCCGGGCTTCGGCGGCCACCGCTGCCAATGACCACCGTTTAGGCGCCAACGAAGCTCCACCGGCTATCGTCTCCATCTTTTTTGGCGGTCCCTTAACCGAAATCTTAGATAACATCGTAAATGGAAAAAACAGCGCTAAAACCGAAGAGGGAGCGGTGATAAAGTTAGGGGTTACGAGCCTGCCTAACCTGCCCAAGGATGTGTCGGATCGGAACCGGACCAGCCCTTTTGCCTTTACCGGGAACAAGTTTGAGTTCCGCATGGTAGGTTCTTCTCAGTCCATTGCGACCCCCAATACCTACCTCAATGTGGCGGTGGCCCAGGTATTGTCTGAGTTTGCAGATACCCTTGAAAAAGCAGACCATAAAAACGAGGCGATTCAGGCTATCATCAAAGAATCCTATGCTAAACACCGGCGGGTGGTATTCAACGGCAACGGTTATGCAGATGAATGGGTTCGGGAAGCAGAACGGCGAGGACTCCCCAATGTGCGGAACACCGTAGATGCCCTTACCGTCCTTATCCGCAGTGAAACCATTGCCCTTTTTGAGGTTCACCAGGTGTTTTCCAAGGATGAAATGGAGAGCCGGTATCATATTTACCTGGAAAAATATGCCAAACAGATCAACATCGAAGCCGGGGTTACCATAGACATGGCCCGGCGTTACATCTTCCCCGCGGCCACTGCCTATGCCGGCACCCTTGCCCAAGATGCGGCAGCCCTGGCTTCTGTAGGGGCAACCAACGTGCCTCAGGCGAAACGGGTCAAAGACATTGCGGATCTTACGGCGAAACTCTACGATGAGACCGCCAAGTTGGAAATGGTTTTGGCCGAGGTTCAGGAAGAGGAGGATCCCTTCACCAAGGCTAAAGCGTATTTTGATAAGGTACGCCCTGCTATGGATAGAGTTCGCACCCGCGGGGATGCACTGGAGAAACTGGTTTCCAAGCAGGCTTGGCCGTTCCCCGGTTACGAAGAACTGTTGTTTAAGCTTTAGCTACGGACTAAACCCGCTAGTACCTTGTAAAGGCTAATCTGAGGTTATTCAAAAATCTCAATTTATATGGGTTTAGCGGGATAGATTAGGACTATAGTACTGGGGGCAATAGATGTCTATGGTGATTATCATGCTTCGAATTTAGGAATCGGAACAGGGTGAAGGAAGACGGCAGTAGCGCGGGTGTATGTAAGGGAAGAGGCTTAATTAGTTTAAGAGCAGTTCGTCGTTCGTCAGTTCCTGTTTCTTAATATCCCGAAAACGCTGGAAAATACCCTCTGCACTGAGGTTGGCCTTTTCAGCCGCGCCAATATCGAGAATGATCTCCCCCTGATCTATCATGAGTAAGCGGTTTCCGTAGGCCAAGGCATGGCCCATGTTGTGGGTGATCATGAGCACCGTTAAATGGTACTCCCGTGCAAACTTGAGGGTCAGATCCATGATCAGCTCTGCATTGCGAGGATCTAAGGCCGCGGTATGCTCGTCCAAGAGCAGAATACTTGGACGGGACATCACCGTCATAAGGAGGGTCAGGGCTTGACGTTGCCCTCCTGAAAAAAGTTCCACATTGTCGTTCAAACGGTTTTCCAATCCCATATCCAAAACCCGAAGCTGCTCTTGGAAGGTTTCCCGCATACTTTTATTAAGGCTGATCCGCAGTCCCTTATACCCCTTTTTATGGCAGATCATCATATTGTCTGCAAGACTCATCTTACCCGCGGTTCCCAGCAGGGGATTCTGAAAAATTCTGCCGATATACCGGGCCCGCAGATATTCCGCTTCCCGGGTAATCTCCCGCTCCCCGGCTTCCGCATAGATGAAGATCCGGCCTGAACTGGGTATACAGGAACCGGCGATTACGTTGTACAACGTGGTTTTCCCCGCTCCATTTGACCCAATCAGGGTGATAAAATCTTCCTTGGCTACGGTGAAGTTAATGCGATGCAACGCAGTATGTTCATCCAGGGTTCCCAGGCCGAACACCATATCCAGGTTTTCCAGGCGGATCATAGGTGGCTCCGTTTAATCCAGAGCCTGCTTCGGAAGCCGGTTTTGGAAATGATAATACAGAGAATAATGAGGAGTCCGGTGATGAGCTTGAGGTCATTAGCAGTCATGTGCAAGTAATACCCATAGTTTCGAGCAAGGTACATGAGGGCCCGGTAGAGGATGGAACCTAGTATGACCCGCAAGGTCAAGGTACTGATCTTGTTAGAACGGATGAGAAATTCCCCGATCATGAGGGATGCAAGCCCTGAAACGATCATACCGCTGCCCAGATTTACATCTGCAAAGCCCTGGTACATCGCGGTAAAGGCCCCGGATACCCCCACCATACCATTGGCAAGACAGATCCCGCTCATCTTCAGTATATCAGGATTCATGCCTTGGGATATGATAAGCTGGGGATTGGCACCCAAAGCACCCATAGATAACCCGTAATCAGTATGGAAAAAGAGATCCAGGATGATCTTGATTCCCAGGACCACTAAGGCGCAGTAGATCACAATGGCCCCTTGAGGGGGCATAAAGCCCCCGGCCCAGTCGCTTATCTTGGTAAAGAGGGTGGGAACCCGCAAGAGGGAAAGATTTGCCCGGTTGGACATGATCCTGAGGTTTATCGAATAGAGCATGGTCATGGTGAGGATCCCCGAGAGGAGATCCGGGATTTTAAGCCGGGTATGGATGAGGGAGGTGAGCAGCCCGGCAGCCGCACCTCCGGCAAAAGCCAAGGCTAAGGCCAGTACAGCCGGAAATCCTTTTAAGAGCAATACCGCCATGATGGCCGCGCCCAGGGGGAAGGAACCATCCACGGTCATGTCCGCAAAGTTCAAAACCCTAAAGGTGATAAACACCGCCCATACCATGATCCCGTAAATGAGTCCTTCAATCAGAATACCGGCAATCACGCCATACCCTCAATTATACAGCTCGTTCCCATCATACCATTTCCTCACCTTACTTGGAATGCAGGGTTCCGTTCTCGAAAATATAGTTCGCTATCGAAAGGTACTGATCCGGGATGGTAATACCGCAGGTTTTCGCCGCATCCATATCAAAGAGCAGGTCTGATTCTGATGGATCCGTGAGGAATTTCACCGGAATATCCCCGGTTTTTTTGCCTCCCAGGATATCCGCGATTATGTTTCCCGTGGCAAGCCCTGCCTTATAGTAATTAAATCCTGATGCTATCATACACCCCCCGGAGAAGGCGCTGGTTACATCCCCGGAGAAGATAGGCTTCTTGGATCCGTTGAATACCTGAACCAATGCGGGCAAAGCCGAATAGACCGTGTTATCCGTGGTGAGGTAAATGCCGTCTACCCGGTTCACGATTGCCTCTGCTGCCTGACGTAGTTCCGCAGAAGTACTGATGGACTGGGAAACCACGGCGATACCCTGGACCTTACATGCCGCTTCAACCAGCGCGAGTGCGGAAATTGAGTTTGTCTCAGAACTGGTGTAAATATACCCCAAGGTAGTAATGCCAGCAATCTCCTTAAAAAGGGCGATATGCTCCCCGGTGGGTATCGCATCGGAAAGCCCGGTAACGTTTCCTGAACCATTGGCCAGGGATACAACCAGGTTCGCTCCCACCGGGTCAGTTACCGAGGAGAACACCACCGGGATATCCTTGAAGGTATTGGCCAACGCTACCGCAATAGGGGTACCGATCCCGACCGCCACATCAACCTTGTCGGCTCTGAATTTATTGGCGATCTGGGAGGCGGTGTTCATATCCCCATTGGCATTTTGGAGATCAATAACCGCATCGACTCCCTGTATTTTGAGGCTGTCCTGGATACCCCGTTCACAAGCATCCAGGGCTTCATGCTGGACGATCTTGGCAATACCAATCCGGATCTGCTTGTTTTCGTTGACCGGGGGCTGTTTACCTCCTGCGGACATAAACAGCAGCGCCACAACACCCATTCCTGCCACCGCAGTGATGTGTTTCATAATCCTATGCATAGCATAACTCCTTAACCCTTTCCTTAATGGTGTATGTACTGTACTAGGAATCTACACCCCTTTTCAAGGGCTTATAGGTAGCAGTGCATAAATATGCTTACGATAGACGGAACGGCAGCGTCTTTTAGGGAACACGGCGACTGGATAACCGCGCTGTTAACCGGCGTATCCCTTAACTTAATTATAGAAGAATCTTTGTACTAATTTAAGGAGAGCGAATTTATTGTAATATAATGAACTCTGTTCATGAGTCTTTAGCCAGCTTTTGCCTCATCATACTTTGTAGATCACCTCAAAAATTTGAAGCTCTGCCGGGCAATTCCGGGCGGCCCTTCTGAGATTGGCCCTTGCAGAGCCAGGCGCCGATAGCCAGGGCGATATTTTCCTGATCGGTCCTATCCAGTTTCCGGTAATCCCAAATCAATTTTTGTTCCTCACCGGACAGGATATCCGGACCACTGCCGGTTACCAGGTATTCCGCCGAAGTATCGAGCAACGCCGCAATTTCCAGCCCTTCCTTAAGATCCGGGTAGGTTTTTCGGACCAGCCACTTTCTGAACGTCCCGAAGGGAACCCCGATTTTGGTGGCGATCCACTCCTGGGTGGTGTTCTTTTCCCTTATTCGATCTTTAAGCCTAGTCCAGAAATCCATATAGTTACATTTTACTTTTTTAATAAGGCAAATCTGCTCTATTATCTCTTGACAATAGGGCATTTTTGCCCTAAATATATAATAATATCTAGGTATTTATGAGCAATTTAAGCCATCAAGAGGAAAGAATGGATTATTTTGAGCGGTATGCCCTCAGCGACGCAGGATTGCGGGGGCTATCGGCTTGATGTCTGAAATTTTGAATGTTTTGCCGATTTTTACGTGTTTTTTTCGGTAAAGGAAAGCGAAAGGAGACCATCACGGTTAAGGGTTAGCACTCCGCCCTTGTGGGCGGTTAATTTTCCATGGTTAGCCTTTAGAAGAAAGGGCGGCATGGACTTGAAGGAGTTATTCTATGAAGCGGAATAACCAAATCGTTTTGTTCGGATTATCGGCGGCAACGCTGTTATTCGGATTAGCTCTGGCGGGGTGTGAAAACCTCACG
>JAISBK010000044.1 GCA_031266255.1 Treponema sp. | reverse complement strand
TATCACTTATAACGCTTTTAAGTATGGTGATTCCAATAATAATTGGAAAGAGGAAATAAAAAAAGAAAATTGGAGCAGTCCCAACTTTACCTAACGAAGCTGTCGAAAAAGTCAATTTTGGCGTTTTCCGATTATTTTAATTCTTTGTATTATAAGCAATTAGAAAAGTCGTTTTATGAAAAAATGGATTAATTCGACAGCCTCAACAGGTCCGTTTTACGCTTCGCCGCCAGTAGGCGACTCGGGGTTCCGTTCGCCTAGGTCATTCCGCTACGCTCCATTCCCACGCCTCACTCCACCCACATTTTGTCGGCCCTGCAAATGTTACGCATTTGCTTATCCGGGCCGCCAAAACGTCGTAACCAGCCGGAACGTTATGTGCAATTTGTCTTAAAATTTTCTCCAGGGCGAGCGCATTAAAAATTCTTAGTGAATAGGCGCCGAAGCCTCCGTTTGATCGACAAATCCCGATTGGAATAATAATTGCTCAAGATATTGTTCGGACCAGGCCATCTGTTTGATTCTACTGGCAATGCTTCTCTTTGAATCGGTATCCGATCGTGCCAGAGAAAGCGCGATTTTACGGATAAAGGCTATATTCTCCGGTGCATTGCCGCTTTTTATCCGACAGGCATCCTCCCCAAACGCAACATCAAGAACATAATGGAGGGAATTCTCTATACCCCAGTGAGCACGAACGCTGGTACCAAACACGACCGGGTTGGCCGGGAGACTTGAGATATAATACCGCAGTTCGGTTGAAACTGTCTCGCCGACGGTACGGATTGATTCAACCACGCCTATGGACTTTATGGTCTTCCAGGCCGGATGAGCGGCAACTAACCACGAAACATCATCGGTGACGGCATGGTTCCGCCGTTCCTGCCGCCCATGATCGACCTCAAAGGTACTGCTGGTCTTAATCAAGGGGTCCGGGTAGGCAAAATCAACGCCTTCAAAGTACGTTTTAACATCGTCATAGAGTGTTTCTTGATTCTCTTTGAGGGAGAACACGTAATCGGCTCCCGCGTTGACTATCTGGTTAGCTATTTTATACGGGCAACCCATGGCGTCTATGGTCACGATACACCCCTTGAGAACTATCATCTCCAATAAGGTCGGTATCGCCGTGATTTCATTACTCTTTTCCTCGGTTTTTACCTGGGCAAACACCAGCCGGTTCTCGGTAGCCCAGGCGCTCACCAGATGGATGGCTTTACTTTCCTTTCGGATATTGAAGCTTCCCCGGACGGTCTTCCCGTCTATAGCGATGACTTCTCGTTCCTGGTCTCGTTTTATCGCCCGTACCCAGGCCATAAAACAACGCTCGATCTCCCGGGGGTCAAGCCGGTTAAAGACCCGTCGGTATACATCGTGTTTGGGAATGCCATTTTTCAGGGGGAGAAACTGTTTCAGCCAGGCTTCTTTGGTTTTTCCGTACAATTCGATATCTTCCCAGCCTTTGGCGAAGGCCATAACGGACAGGAGGCTGATGACGATAACTTCGATGAGGGGATAACATTTTTTCCTTTCGATCCGCGGGTCTTTGATATCGTTAAAAAAGTCGATTATGGGTGGTATGGTTTCGGGGATCATGAGTGCCTCCAATCTCACCTTCTTCGGCTTTTTTTACCACTTCTTTACCCCCTTTTTTAATGCGCTCGCCCTGAAATTTTCTCTAAGATATATTGACAAATATTTGATTTTGAGGATAATTATAATTTATGGAGACATAAATGAAAAAATTATTATGTGTTCTTTGCATTTTTTACGGTATACAAATGAATACGTTTTCTCAAAGTGTTTATACTCTTGATCTAAAAAAAGATATAATTATAGGAACCCTGTCTCTTGGAATAGGTATAAGCCCTTTTTTTATAAACAACGAACCGGAAAATATACCTAGGGGATTAAATAAACATAAAATAAATAGTTTTGATAGATCGGTAATGTTTTCATATAATAAACCTTTAGATATTGTTAGTGATTATGGTGTATATACATTACTTTTACTTCCTGCTTTTTCAATTATGCCGGATATAAAGAATATAAACACCCTCTTGACTTACGGTATTATGTATAGCGAAGCATTTTTACTTACATTGGGGACAAAAGATACCTTAAAAAACGCTATTATCCGTTATCGGCCATATATGTATGCTGACGGTGTTCCTGCTGGAAAAGAAAAAGATTATTATAATAGTTTTCCTTCAGGTTCTACCGCTTATGCATTTTTAGGGGCAACATTTTTGACTACAACGTTTTCTCAGGAATTTCCTGAGTCAACATGGAAACTCCCGGTAATAATGGGGAGTTATACATTGGCAACTGGAATAGGAGCAATGCGTATTTTATCGGGAAGCCATTTTTTAACGGATGTATTTGTTGGAGCGGCAATCGGTTCATTATATGGGTGGTTAATACCTTGGTTACATTTAAAAAATGACAATGAACATATTAAAATAATTCCTACGGGAAATGGGATGCTAGTTTCTTTAAGATTTTGAAATAATGAAATACGGACAAACGGCGTATAGCCGTTATATGTTATCAGAGGAGGATGCTATGCCTGATTTTGCTCTCACCCAAGATACCGAACTCCTGCGACTCATCAATACCGATGATCCCCAAGAGACAGAAGCCTTGTTTGCTGCCGCACGGCAGCAGCGGGAAATCTATTACGGTCAGCAGGTGTATTTCCGGGGATTGGTAGAATTCACCAACTATTGCAAAAATGATTGTTATTACTGCGGTATCCGTTGCAGTAATAGCCAGGTCAAGCGGTACCGGCTTTCCCTGGAACAGATCCTTGAGAGTTGCCGGGTCGGGGATATGCTGGGATTTAAGACCTTTGTGTTACAGGGCGGAGAAGACCCCTGGTTTACGGACCAGCGGATCATCGAAATGGTAGAGGCCATTCGCAAGGAATACCCGGATCATGCCATTACCCTTTCAATCGGAGAGCGGAACCGGGAAAGTTATGAGGCCTTTTTCCAGGCCGGTGCAAATCGGTATCTGTTGCGGCATGAAACCGCGAATGAGGCCCATTACCAGAAGATGCATCCTGCATCCATGAGTCTCACCGAACGGAAACAGTGCCTTTATACCCTAAAGGACATCGGTTACCAGGTAGGGGCAGGGTTTATGGTGGGAACCCCTTTCCAGACCCCGGAGAATCTTTTGGAGGACCTCCGTTTTTTACAAGCCCTGGAACCGCACATGGTGGGCATCGGACCTTTCATTCCCCAGGCAGACACCCCCTTTAGGGACTATCCTGGAGGAACCCTGGAATTGACCCTAAAGATGGTAGCCCTTACCCGGCTGCTTTTGCCCAAGGCCCTCATCCCTGCCACTACCGCTCTGGGGACTATATCTCCCCTGGGCAGGGAAAAGGGGCTTATGGCCGGAGCCAATGTAGTGATGCCCAACCTGTCCCCCAAGGAAGTGCGGAAGCTCTATGCACTGTACGACAACAAGATCTGTACGGGGGATGAAGCAGCGGAATGTCGGTTTTGTATGGAAGGGCGCATCAGGAATTTTGGGTTTGTACCCAATATGTCCCGGGGGGATGTGGCCGGGTGGGATCGCTCTGCATAAAGCACCTTCTCGCCTTTACAAGGCTTGGATTAGGATCCTGCAATACCGTTTTTTCCCTGCCCGTAACATCAATTCCCCTTCCGGTGAAAATTGTTCCAGGGAGATCAGGGCGCTTATATCGCTAAACTCTTGCAGCTTATTCTGGGTACCCACAAAAGCCCCTCCTTGTTGCACGAGTCGCCGGGCTTCACTCTTGGTAGGAACCAGCCCTGCATCGGTAAAGAGATCCACCAGGTTGTAACCAGCCTCAAACTTCTGCCGGGGCATCTCCACCTGGGGTATCGCGGAAGCATCTCCCCCGGATCCGCCAAAGGCAGCCCTGGCTCCTGCCATAGCCTGGTCCGCAGCTTCTTTTCCGTGGATCAACGCGGTAACTTCCCAGGCAAGCCGTTCCTTGGCCTCGTTAGGATTCTTACCAGGACTGGTGAGGGCCTCGCAGTCCTCCACCGGAAGAAAGGTAAACATCAAGAGGAAACGGCGGACGTCCGGATCTTGCACATTCCGCCAATATTGAAAAAAGGTATAGGGAGTCGTGATGCTGCGGTCCAGAAAGATCGCTCCTTTTTCGGTTTTGCCCATCTTCTTACCATCTGCGGTGGTTATTAAGGGAAACGTCATGCCATAGACATCGATCCCCTCAATGCGACGGATCAACTCATGGCCGGCTACAATATTACCCCACTGATCATCACCGCCTATCTGCAAGCGGCACCCGTAACGACGATAGAGTTCCAGAAAATCATAACTTTGCAGAAGCTGGTAGTTAAATTCAATGAAGGAAAGGCCAGTCTCCATCCGCATCTTGTAAGCTTCAAAACTGAGCATACGATTCACCGAAAAATGACTCCCGATTTCCCGGAGAAAATCAATGTAGTTAAGATTCCCCAACCATTCCTTGTTATTGGCCCACCTGGCCCCGTTCCCGTCAAAACCAAGGAAATGATCCAGTTGGTTTGTAATAGAAGCTGCATACGCATCAAGCTGCTCATAGCTCAGGAGCCGGCGCAGCTCGGTCTTTCCCGAAGGGTCGCCAATACGAGCGGTTCCTCCGCCGATAAGGGCGATCCCCTTATGCCCTGCTTCCCGAAGATGCCGGTAAGCGAAGAAAGGCACTATATGGCCAAT
Source organism: Treponema sp. (assembly GCA_031266255.1). Lineage (GTDB taxonomy): Bacteria > Spirochaetota > Spirochaetia > Treponematales > Breznakiellaceae > JAIRLU01. Next base: position 17,362 of record JAISBK010000044.1, on the reverse strand, counting down.
GTGGAGACTTGGTCCGGTAGGGTCACAGCCCACATAAAAGGTAATGGGTCCCTCATCCATCAAACGGGAAAGCCCCTCCGGGTCGGTACATTGCTGAAAAAGTCCTCTGGTTTTAAGGTGCTCTAAGGTCCTGTTCATAGAAATTAAGTATACGCTATACTCAGCTACCAACTCAAGGAGCGGATCGGGATCAGCTTTTCCCTGTTTTTCCTAATGCGAGGTAGGCAGTGATAAGAGAACCAAGGGAATTATCATTGACGTGAACGATGTTCATTTCCCGTTCCACACTGGCCGGAGAATCGGAAGCATGGGCGGTATTTACCATCACGTTGCTGCCGAATTCCCGGCGAACCGTACCTCCCGGAGCCTTGAGAGGATCCGTTGGTCCCAGTACATCCCGGATCTTTTGGACCGCCTTTTCTCCTTCATAGATCAAGATCATACATTTCACACTTCCAGGTTTGTGAATATCCTCCAGGGTGCCCTGATCCGGTCTCAGACCCGACATAAACTTGATGATCTGGGCGAATTGATCCTGGGCATATTCCGCCCCCACATACTCAATCAAGGCTTTTTCGGTTTCCTCACTCAACGGGAATCCAAATTCCTGTTCAAGCAGTTCTTTTGCCTTTTTCCCAAACCGGGGAGCGAGTTTTTCCTGTAAGGCCGCCTCTACCGGGCCGTAGAATTTCAGGGCTTCAGCCAAGGAAAACCGGTGTACCTTAATCCCCACGATCCGCAAGCCGGTCCGGGAAAACATATCAATGATGGTACCTGGTTTTGATGAAGCGTACTGCCAATTGTCCGGTTTAATGATGACCAGCGTCCGTTCGATCTTTCCCGGGTCTGGGTAGCAATTGGTTTTGATGATGTTCGTTTGGTCCTGGAGAAACCGGGCAAAGAGTGTCAACTCCTTATCTGCAAAGACCTGATCCCGAGGGGTAATCACCGCAGGCTCAAAATAGGTAACCTGCTCAGGATGCTCTGGATCTACGATGAGGTCTGCATAGGTATCCCGAATAGTTTCCGCGACAATGGAATCCAGTTCCCGGTGTTCCTCATAGATATGACCGCAGATAGCAGCCAGTTTTTCGCAGGGCTTCTCTCCACTGAACAAAAGTAACAACGCAAGATGCTTCCGGTCCCCTGCAGGGACAAAGTTTTGCTCCGTATAATCCGCCAACAGGGTACAAGAATCGGTATGGTTCTGTTCCCGTAGAATATCGGCATATTCCCGCACCCATGCCTCATCGGGGGCTATCATTTGTGCTCCCACCAACTCAAGATCTACCTGGGAGAGCAACCGGGAGATAATGCCGCCGGTTCTACTTTTGGCCACCGTATACGGGGTTACTAAAACGTATGATAGCGCTTGTTTCATAATACACCTCCAAATCCTTAGTATATCCTTTCTTTATACTGCCTTCCTGTTCCTGCTACTCTTTTCTTACCTCCTTTATCGACTGTTATCTATCTAGGGATAAGGTCTAAATATAGGAAAGCCGTTTAGTCGCATATTTGGTGTTTCCGGTTCTTGAGAAGTACGTATCGCGGAGTATGCTTATCAGAGCTTTCCTGCGCTCCAGCCCAGACTCTCCTACTGAATCCGATAAAGCCACGCGAAAAGCCTATCCAAGGCCATCAGTTCTTCCCATGAGCCTTCTTCAACAAACCGTCCTTGATCCAGCACCACGATCTGGTCAGCGCCAAGCACCGTGTGCAGCCTGTAGGCGATGTCCATGCACCCTTTGACCATGGTCGAGGCTTGCCGCGGCTTCGTCCAAGAAGTACGTTGTATACAATACGCCCTAAAATTGGTTCAAAGTATTATAAGAAATTAGAAAAGTCGTTTTATAAAAAAACAGATTTATTCGACAGGCTCAATAGGAATGATGGGCAGGACCTTCTGGTTAAATACTGCTTCGCTTATTGGATACAAACGCTTGTTTTCCTCCATAAGCATCCCTCTGCCTATATCCTATCCGTTCCGTATGTCCCTCTTTTCTAACAGTGCCTAACAAATTCTACAGGTTACGGGGTCTGTATAAGTAATTCAATCTGGGCGCCTACTATCTTCGGGTCTGCCCGTCCGTCGGTCTGCTCCAAGACCCTGCCTACCAAATACGCAGTGAGGCTTCGTTGCCGCTTTTGATTTCCCTCAGCCCGAGCTGCACGGGCCTGGACAAACACCGCAGCTTCAGCACTATACACCGCCTCCACCACCTTGCCAATCTGCACAGGATCGGAAAGCTGCTCCCAACCAGCTTCCCGAATAAGCGCTTCAGGTTCCCGGTCTTCCGCAATGACTCGCTCCATGGCCTGTTTCCCGTTCTTCATAGATACCTGTCCCCGGGCAACCATCACCACGAGCGTTGCAAGCCACTGGGGCTTGAGCCTAAAAGACCCGATGCTTGAAAGCGCCATCCCTTCACGGCCAAGGATATGCTTAATATCCGTAAGCACCCAGTTAGCAATCCTACCTGCCCCGTCCCGGGTATCCAAACCCTGGGCTTTTGCCGCAGCGGCTGCCGCCTCAAAATAATCCGCCAGGGCCTTTTCATCGCAGATAAGTTCCGCCTGTTCTCTGCTTAGACCATAGTCCTGTTCCAAGCGCCTCATCCGAGAAGCGGGAAGCTCCACCAGGGCAGCCTCTACTGAAGCAAGAAACGCTTGGTCCGGGGTAAACACCGGCAAATCAGGCTCCGGGAAATACCGGTAATCCTGGGCATTCTCCTTGGTCCGCATAGGCTCGGTCTGATCCCGGTTCTCATTCCAGAGCCGGGTTTCCTGGGTAACCGTCTTGGCTTGATCGAGCAGATTCCCTTGACGTTTTATCTCATAGTTAAGTCCCAGTCGCACAAACCGGGAGGAGTTAAGGTTCTTGATCTCCACTTTCTTGCCAAGTCCCTTGCCGGGCAGGTTTATCGACACATTGGCATCTGCCCTGAGGGAACCTTCCTCCATATTGCCGTCGCAAACCCCCAGGTACCGAACCGTACGGCGGAGCTGCTGGATGAAAAGCTCTGCTTCCTCCCCGGTTTCCATATCCGGCTCAGTAACAATTTCCAAGAGGGACACCCCCGCCCGGTTATAGTCCAAAAGGGATACTGTACCGGTGTGGATCATCTTTCCTGCATCCTCCTCCAGATGGCACTCCTTGATCCGTACCCGTTTATTGATACTCCTGCCCTCAAGGACGACGTACCCTTCCTGACCCAGGGGCGAACCGAACTGGGAAATCTGATAGTTCTTGGGCATATCAGGATAGAAATACTGCTTCCGCTCGAACCATGTTTTTTCCGGGATGCGGCAGTTCAAGGCCCGGGCTACTGTGCAGCCCATACGCATAGCCTCAATATTAAGGGAAGGAAGCACCCCTGGATAACCCATACAGACCGGGCATACGTTAGTATTAGGCTCGTCTCCAAAGGCAGAACGGCACGCACAAAAGACCTTAGTTTTGGTTAAAAGATGAATATGGACTTCAAGTCCGATGAATGACTGGTACATGGATGCTCCTTGTGTTTCCTCTATGTTCTCAAGGCCAAAATGCCTGATAGCCTGCAGGATGGGGGAAGGGATGGGCCTGTTCGTAGGCTTCAACCATATCTAGAAGCGTAGCTTCGGAAAAGGCCCGTCCTAAAAGCTGAACCCCCACGGGAAGGCCCCCGGCAAGACCCACGGGAAAGGCCAATGCTGGAAGTCCTGCCAGATTAGCGCAGCAGGTGTAGAGATCCGCAGCTTTTTGGGCAAAGGGAGACAGGCTCTCTCCCGTATTACCCCGGCCAAAGGCCCTGGTGGGGAAGACCGGCATGAGGATTGCATCGCAGCAAGGGACCTCTGCGTTGCGGTATTCCACGCCGCCGAGTAGTTCCTCAAAGCTGCGGCGGATTCCCGCCCGGATCCGCTGGGCCTGCAAGTAGTAACGATCCTGAAAGCCTGAGCGCAGGACAAAGGTTCCCAGGAGGATACGGAGTTTAACCTCTGGGCCAAAACCAGCTTCCCGGGTTTTGTCAATAAGATCTTCGGGGTTTTCCGCCCAAGGGGGCCTCCTCCCGTAACGAACCCCGTCAAACCGCGCGAGGTTAGCACTGGCTTCTGCGGTGGCAATGGTATAGTACGCAGGAACCCCGTATTTGAGACTGGGGATTTTCACATCCACCAGGCGGTGTCCTAATGCGGCAAGCCGTGTTTTAGCAAGTTCAAAACCCTGCCGAACTTCCGTTTCTAGTAAGGCTGCCTGGGCTGCGGTTTCCCTGGTTCCTAGACTCCCCTCTATGCTCGCTGCAGCTGCGGCAAGGGCTTGAGCAATGGCCTCTGCGGAAAGTACCCCGATCACCTTGGGACTTCCTACCTGGTCATTACCATAGAGTGGCGCTGCACCGGCAGGGGCATCCTGGGAGGTCTGATCAAGAGGGTCTTTCCCTCGGATCGCGGCAAAGACCGCTCGGCACCGGGCCGAGGTATCCGCGAGGATACCGATGCTTTCCAGGCTTGATGCATAGGCCACGAGACCGTACCGGGAAACGGCGCCGTAACTTGGCTTCAACCCTACCACCCCGCAGAACGATGCAGGCTGCCGAACTGATCCTCCCGTATCCGAACCCAGGGCAAAGGGCACGATCCCTGCGGCAACCGCGGCAGCAGAGCCGCCGGAAGAACCTCCAGGCACCCGGCTAGTATCCCAAGGATTGTTGGTCTGTTTGATCGCGGAATTATCCGTGGAAGATCCCATACCGAATTCGTCCAGGTTGGTTTTTCCCAAGACCCAGGCCCCCGCAACTTCAAGTTTCTGCACGGCAGTAGCCGTATAGGGGGCACGGAGTTCTTCTAGGAGTTTAGAACCGCAGCTTAAAGAAAAGCCCTTCACTGCAATGTTGTCCTTTACGGCAAAGGGAAGTCCTGCAAGCCCTTCAGCTTGGGGTTCGGGAACGGGACGCAGAGCGCTCATCTCTATGAATGCACCGATCCGGTCTTCCCACTGAGTACAATATGCCCGGTACGTTTCGGGCGTCGTAGATGCCATAGTTCCTCCCTATAAGACGTTGGGGACCAGTACAAACTGGCCGTCCCGTTCTCCTGCATTATCGAGCAGTTTAGCGGCTATGGAAAGCGTATCAGGATCTTGCGGTGAGGGATTATCCTGCCGGAAATGGTCTTGAGAAACGATCCGGGAAGGGCCGGAAAGCTGGGAAAGGGGAGCAGAAAACGCCTCCTGATCTTTATCTGCGGCCTGCATAGCCGCGAAAAAACCGAGCATCTGCTCAAACGCAGGAAAGGCAGCGGCTAAGTCTTGGTCATGCATCGTGAGATGGGCAAGCCTGGCTGTTTCCTGAAGATCTTCCATGTTCATGGCCTGATCTTCCCATAGACTCCTTGAACCTGTCAAGTATAGGGTATATTTTTTCAGCAATGTAACCTTACCATGATTGTTTGCAGAACAACGGCTCAATCGAACATTTTTTAGTGGTGATCCACAAAGTATGATGAGAGTCTGTTTAATATCTTTTTAACAACAGCGATATAAACACAAGAACCATCATTTGTAGTGTATTATGCATCTTGCATTCACAGTTCTTCCATAAAACGGCGGAACTTTTCCAGCCACCCAAAGGTACGCTCTAAGGACCAATTCCTGTAAAACTCGATCAAACAGGGAGGCTTCCCCGTTTTTTCCCGCCGCACTCCCTATTTGGTAATAATGATAAACGATGTTCCACTTGGGGAAATCGTGCGGTAAGCAGCGCCAGGTACACCCTTCTTTGTGATGTCGCTTGGATAGATTGCTCTCATATCATTCCCGCCTTTTCTGTTGTTTTATTCCTTTACATCTGTTTAAGAAACCCCTCTCGTTTCCCGTATGATGTGTGTTTAGCCTATGCATTATACCAGATTCGGGTTGGGGTTTCTGTATCCTATCAAACTCACGTTATTGAATCACTTAAAAGCGTTTGATATGGCGTTTTTTACATCAATTACAGTATTTTCATGTTTTTTGCATCTCCTTCTTATTTTGTTTATAAATTGAATCACCGCGTTCCAAGGTATTGAACGCGCGTTTCTTGACACGAGAACCTGGTAACTGTACAGCTAAGAAAAGAGGTGCTATATTAAAAATGATATGGAACAACCTAATCATATTTCCCATATGCCCATTTCTTTAGATTCAGCACAAGAGATCCTCCTAGCACATACTCCGGTGCCTAAAGGGGCGTATACGTTGCTACCCCTGCTTGAGGCCTTGAACCGTATTACTGGGGAAGACCTGGATGCCTGTATTGACCTACCGCCCTTCGATAATTCCCCGTTGGATGGGTTTGCCTTGCGCCATATCGACAGCGCTGGTGCAAGCAAAGATAGGCCGATTTTCTTACGGGTTATCGAGACTATCTATGCCGGAGACGTTCCCCAGAAACCCCTGGCCCCTGGAGAATGTGCCCGGGTCATGACCGGTGCGCCACTTCCTGAGGGGGCTACCTGCGTTATCCCCTTTGAGGATACGGATAACCGCCCAGACCTGGTGGGGATATTTCATGCTTTGGATCTCTATCAGAATTACCGGTTTCATGGTGAAGATATGCCTCAAGGAAAGCGTATTCTGAGCAAAGGAGAACGCATCACCGGTGCCCATTTGGGCATTTTAGCAGCCCAGGGTTTTACGGAGATTCCGGTTTTTGCCCGTCCCCGGGTGGGGATCCTCTCCACAGGTACTGAACTCATGAGCGGTCCTGAACCGCTGATTCCCGGTAAAATATACGACAGTAACCGGTATCTTTTGGCAGCACGGGTAGTAGCCCTGGGCGCTGAACCGGTATTCAGTGCAAATACCGCAGATGATCCGGTCATTATCGCCAAAGCCGTGGATACATTACGGGAAACCTGTGATTGCATTGTCAGTACCGGCGGTGTTTCGGTGGGTGAACACGATTATATGCCCCAGGTGGGCGAACTTATCCGTGCAGAACAGTTATTTCGCCAGGTACAGATGAAGCCCGGCGGCTGGGTTACTGCCCTGTATAAAGAAAAAAAAATAATCCTCTGCCTCTCGGGAAATCCCTTTGCCGCGGCTATGAGCTTTGACCTTTTAGCCGCACCGGTGATCCGCCGACTTGCCGGTGCTGCCCAGGTCATGTTCCCCCGGATCACCGGAGTAATGCAGGAACCTTTTCCCCGGTCAAGTCCCAAGGGACGGTTCTTGTACGCCCGGCGGGAAGGCACAGACGTCTTTCTCCCCCAGGCTGGGTATGTAGCAGGTTCTCTCGCATCCCTCATCGGCTGTAATTGTATACTGCCGATTCCCCCGGGAACACCGTCCCTCAAGCGTGGAGATACCGTAACCCTCATTCCGCTCTGAGATGGACCTGTATCCCCGTCGTTTCATCCCCGGTAATCTGGATCCGGGAAATGATCGAATCCAGATATTCCGGTGAGCCTTTGGTTTGTACCACTAGATCCGCGAGATGCAGTACCCGGGCCGCAGTGGGTTTTATCCCAGCTGCAGATGTGTTCATCAACATGATAAAACACCCAGGCAAAACCACCTCTCGCAGACTGTTCGATTCACAGATGATAAGCTCCGTAGGGGGGATCTGAGCCACAAAATGGGTGTATGCCGCTGCCAGAGAACCATACAGGGATCTGAGCCAGAACACCCGATTGGCCCCTGCTGCAAGTAACTGGGCAGTATCTTTGTTCAGGGATGCCCCCTGCTCTTCTTCTAGGACAAAGTCCTCGGTAATAGAGACGCACGCTCCGCATCCTACTCCTCCTCGGGGGCACAAGGCACCCTGGCGAGCTACGCTGGTGATCTTCAGGGCCACCAGAGGAACGCGAGTAGGAGCAAAAAGAGAAGAAAATTTCCAGTTTTTGATTACTGCTTTGGCTAACGTTGTCTTACCTGTGTTTTGACCAGAGGAACCGATGAGGATCATCTGAGGCGCATGCAGCATAGGAGAAGTCTCGCCTTACAGTTCCAGCTTTTTGATGATCTCTGCCAAGGCACGCTTTACCGGAGCATCTTCCGGCAAGGTAATCAGAGGTTTTCCTGCAGCATCGTATTGGTAGACCAAGTCGTCCTGGGGAATCACCCCGATGAGGGAAAGTTTTTGGGCTTCGATTTCTTTTTGGATACCAGGGTCAAGTTTCCCCCCAGGAGCACGGTTAACGATGAGGTGTACCGCCTTTACCTTGAGGTCCAGTTCGCCTATCATAGCGGCGATCCGCCCTGCAGCCTGGATGCCCCGTCGGGAACAGTCACTGACCAGTAGGATCAGATCCACCGGCGGAAGAATCCCCCGGCTTATGTGTTCAAGACCAGCCTCGTTATCGACCACCATAAAATTGTAGTTATTATAATATTTCCGTATCTGCTCCCGGAGCAGATCATTGACAAAGCAGTAACACCCCTTTCCCTGGCCCCTGCCCATTACCAGCATATCATACTGGTTTTCTTCCACCAATGCAGAGCCAAACTTAAACGAAGCATATTCATTTTTTGACATACTCGGAGGAATGGGATTCTTGTCCACAAACTCCGCAGTGGCAATCTCCTCCCGGATATCTCCCAGGGTAATATCCGCTTGCACCCCCAACACTTCGTTCAGGTTGGAATTGGCGTCTGCATCTACCGCGAGAATCGGCCCTTTTCCGGTTTTGGCTAAATGATCCAAAAACAAACCGCAAATCGTTGTTTTTCCTGTACCGCCTTTACCGGCCATAGCTATCGAATAGGTCATAAGATTTTCTCTCCCTCCTCAATGTACTTCCCCCATGCAGTACCGTCAACCGTTTTTCAACATTTTCGCGTTTCCCGGTTTTGGCGGAGCACCACCCAAATAAAAAACCCATGAATCCTCTTGAGAATTCATGGGTTACCCATGGTTAGTTCCCTAGTTCTTTACTTCGAGTACAAAGGTAAGGGTTTATAGTGGGTGTGCAATAGTTCATGGGCCTTATGGCCGTTAGGTTCTCCCAGGAATTCCTTATACACCTGGGTGATGAAAGGATTATGATGAGAACAACGGTAACTTGACTGTTCATCATCCTGATACAAACCGGTGGTACGCTGAGAACGAATCTCATCGGTACACCCGTAGGGCTGTCCACCGCCACCAACACAGCCGCCTCGGCAGGCCATGACTTCCACGAAATGATACGGGGTTTCCTTTCCTGCTTGTTTGGCGGCGCGGATCTTATCCAACACTGCCGCGATGTTACCCATCTGATGAGCTACGGCGATGCGGATTTTAGTCCCATTCTGGAAATCAACCTCCGCTTCCTTTACGCCGTCAAGGCCCCGGACAGGGAGAAAATTCACATCGCCCAGTTCCTTTTTGGTTACCAGGAAATAGGCACTCCGAACCGCGGCTTCCATGACCCCGCCGGTAACGCCGAAAATGGTTCCTGCTCCGGTGTAGGGGCCAAGCGGGCTATCCGCCTCTTCATCAGGAAGGGAGAGGATTTCGATGCCGGCCTGTTTTATCATCCGGGCCAGTTCCCTCGTGGTGATGGCAATATCAACGTCATAACCATGTCCGGCACTCTGCATATCATCGTTGCGCTGAGTTTCCCACTTCTTGGCAGTACAGGGCATCACTGACACTGAATAAACCTTATCAGGGTTGATCCCTGCTTTATCCGCCCAGTAGGCCTTGATCATGGCCCCCATCATCTGTTGAGGAGACTTGGCAGTAGAAAAATTGGGGATCATATCCGCATAGTATTTTTCCATGTAATCCACCCAAGCAGGACAGCAACTGGTGATCAGGGGAATTTCCCCGGATTTTTCGGTGAGCCGTTTCACCAGTTCGGTCCCTTCCTCAAGGATGGTCAGGTCTGCTGAAAAGTTGGTATCGAATACGGTCTTAAACCCTAGCCGGCGCAGCGCCGCGTAGATCTTTTTGGTCGCCACAAAACCTGGCTTAAAGCCGAATTCTTCGGCTAAAGCAACCCGAACCGCCGGAGCTATTTGTACCACCGAATGGAGATCCGGATTTTGTAGGGCAGCCCATACCTTAACCGTATCGTCCCGCTCGTAGATGGCTCCGACCGGACAGTGGGCCGCGCATTGACCACATTTGATACAAGGACTCTCCCCTAAGGGGGTGTCTGCTGCAGAGGCGATCCGGCCTTTGATGCCCCGACCCAGGAATTCCAAAGCCCACACGTTCTGCATCCCCTGGCAGACCTTTACACAGCGGCCGCAGCGGATACACTTCTCCGGGTTAAGGACAATAGCCGGGCTGGAATCGTCGATAGGAAATCCATTCAGTACTTTCTTGTAAGGAACTTCCCGAATACCGAATTCAGCAGCCAAAGTCTGGAGTTCACAGGAACCATTTCGGGGACACTGAAGACAATCGCTAGGATGATTGGACAGGATGAGTTCCATGACAGTACGCCGTACCGCGATGATCTCCGAATCATGGGTAATGACGCTCATGTTTTCTGATACCGGGGTGGTACAGGCTCGAACCATCTTGGGAGAACCTTCCATGCGGACAATACATAACCCGCAGGATGCCCAGGGAGGAAGATCCGGATTGTAACAGAGGGTGGGAATCTTGATATTGACTTTTTTAGCCGCATTCAAGATGGATGTGCCTTCCTCAACTTGAAGGGGTATGCCATTTACTTTAAGGTTTACCATTGCTTTTTCCTTCTTTTTCCTTAGACCCTAAGGACCGCGTCGAATTTGCAGTTCTTAAAACACTCGCCGCACTTGAGACACTTAGACTGATCAATGGTATAGGGTTGCTTCTTTTCCCCGGTGATACAGTCTACCGGACAGTTCTTCGCACATTTACCGCAACCTTTACACTTTTCAGGATTAATCTCATAGCGGATGAGATTCTTACACTTACCGGAGCGACATTTCCGATCATGGATGTGTTCCAGGTACTCATCCCGGAAATTCTTCACCGTAGACAGCGTTGGATTCGCAGCAGTCCCGCCGAGCATACAAAGGCTTGACTTGGCCATAGCCTTACCAATAGCTTCAAGCTTGTCCAGATCGCTTTCTTCCCCGTTACCTTTGGTGATTTTGTTCAAAATGTTGAGGATCTGAGTGGTACCGATCCGACAGGGGGAACATTTACCGCAGGACTCATCTACACAGAAATCCATGTAGAACCGGGCCACGTCTACCACGCAGTCATCCTCGTCCATGACGATCATACCCCCAGAACCCATCATCGAACCCATGGCCATAAGGCTTTCATAGTCGATGGGAGTGTCCAGAACCTTATCGGTGAGGATACCTCCAGAAGGACCGCCGGTCTGTACGCCTTTGAACTTCTTCCCGTTCTTGATACCCCCGCCAATCTCGAAGATGATCTCCCGTAGCGTAGTTCCCATGGGGACTTCTACAAGACCTGAATTGTTCACCTTTCCCGTGAGGGCGAATACCTTGGTACCCTTGGACTTTTCCGTACCGATTCCCGCAAGATAGGAACCACCCTTGGTGAGGATCACCGGGATATTGGCAAAAGTTTCCACATTATTGATCACCGTGGGCTTCCCCCAAAGTCCTTGGAATGCGGGGAAGGGGGGCTTAGGCGTGGGCATACCCCGAAGCCCTTCTAGGGAACGGAGCAGGGCGGTTTCTTCACCGCAGACAAAGGCCCCGGCACCGAGACGGATTTCAATGTCGAAATCAAAACCTGAACCTAGGATATTCTTACCCAAAAGCCCGTATTCTTTAGCCTGGGCCAAGGCGATCTCTAAACGGTGAACTGCCAGAGGGTATTCCGCCCGGATATACACGAAGCCCTGATTGGAGCCAATGGTTTTACCGCAGACCGTCATCGCTTCAATGATGGAGTGAGGATCTCCTTCGATAGTAGACCTGTCCATGTAGGCCCCAGGGTCTCCTTCGTCGGCATTACAGACCACGTACTTCACATCCCCTGGTACCTTGCGAGTGGTATCCCACTTGATCCAGGTGGGGAAACCCGCGCCACCCCGGCCCCGAAGCCCGGATTTTTTAAGTTCTTCAATAACCGCTTCGCCCTTTAGCTCGAACAAGGCCCTTTCAAGACCGATATAGCCGTCGTTGGCTATGTATTCTTTAATATCTTCAGGATTGATAAGCCCACAGTTCCGTAGTACCACCCTGAATTGCTTCTGATAGAACCCAATACTCGCTTCTGCAGAACCTTTGACCTGCTCTTTTCCGGTAGGATCCTTATAGAGAAGGCGGGAGATCTCCTGGCCCTTGATAACCTGTTCGGCAATGATCTCCTGAGCATCTTCTGGCTTCACTTCCACGTAAAAGGAATTGTCAGGAAGGACCTTGACAATCGGTCCCTTCTCGCAGAACCCGAAACAGCCGGTTTTAATGATCTGGACCTTATCTTTAACTCCCTGTTTCTCCGCTTCAGCGATCAAGCCCTCATAGATCTCAACCCCTTTGTTGGACTGACAGGCTGTTCCGCCGCAGGTAAGAATGTAATGGGTACAGCCTTCCCGCTTTCTAAATGCTTGCTTTTGAGAGTCCCTGAGTTTCCGCAGTTCCTCCAAGCTTAAGTTTGCCATACGCTCCTCCTCAACCTCGGCTTCTGTATTTTTCAATTACCTCAGAAAGCTGTCCTTTCGTCATCTTCCCATAGGTCTCACTCCCCACGGTTATAACCGGCGCAAGGCCGCAACAACCGACACACCGAACCGGATCGATGGAGAATAATCCATCCTCAGTAACTCCTCCATCGCCAATGCCTAAAAGACGCTGCGCTTCTTCAATAAGGTCCCCTCCTCCCTTAAGATAGCAGGCAGTTCCAAGACATATAGAAATTTTATGCTTTCCCGGTTTAGTAGTCTTAAAGAAATGATAAAAAGTGATAACCCCATAGATCCGTGCCATAGGAATACCAGTAAGCATGGCGAGTTTTTCCGCTGCAGGACGGGAAATATAGCCAAACGTTTCTTGGGTTTTATGCAGGATCATAATGAGACTACCGGGTTTTACCTTCCATTCATCAATGAATGAGAGCAGTTCCTGGGGAAATTCTATATTCCCAGGACAACCCGTGTCCTTTGCAAGCCCTACACCTGCTGTTGTCATACGTACCTCCATTCGTAACTAATATTGTCCATTCCAGAATACTGGAAATGGTTCAATCTTGAGATTTTTATATGCATTTAGGTCATTGAGTGAGACCAAAGAATTGGTAGACCATTGAGTGAGGCCTATGGATTGGTCATTGAGTGAGACCAATGGTTCAGTGCATGAAACTTATAGAAAAATAGAAAAAATTGAACTAGATCCTACAAACCCTCCACAAGAACCATTAGAATATACTTTATACCCTCTTATGAAATAATGCAAGCAATTTTTTATGCATCTTCAATTCGGAATATGAAAACCGTTTTAGGTAAAACCCCTCAGAAGAGGAAAAGTAGTATACTAATAAGCAATCCTTGGGAGGGGACTTGCTATGCTCAGGATACACAAAGCCAATCAGGGAAAAGATCCGGGAAGGCCGGATCGAGGGGGCGGCGCTCGGTAGGGGGCATTTCGTCGATACCATCATCAAAACGATGAAAGCGTTGGGAATTATTGACGATCTGTGGAGTCAACGATCCATCTGCGGGATGGTACCAAGATAGAGGTCAAGCTGAAGAACAATCGATATGAGGGTTGCGGGGTAGTAAACGAGGAGGGAGGGTATAGGCGGGGGTACAAACTGGCGACGCTGCGAGGAATGATCGAAGAGATCCGGCTGGGAAGCATCAACGAGCATGATTTAGAGGTAAGCCGGGAGATGATACGGGGAAGCGGGGGACATCCTGATCAATGACCGGGTTTTTTTGTCGAGGGAGCTGGTGAACCGGCTGAAATGGGAGAGGGGTGTGGACAGCTATGTGCCGTTAACAAAGAACATGACAGCCTATGATGATGCGGTGAGGCTTTCAGGATACGGTATGGCATACGCATCCGAACAAGAAGCGGAAGGGTCAGAAGATAGCCTTTGTCCCCGGGATAGGGGGTATGGGGGAGAGCGGGGGGCCTGAGGAAGACGTGCCGATTAATAGCTGCGTGGTATGGGATGAAAAGGAGGAGGCGTATGTGTTTGTCACCACGGATACGGAAAAGACGGTGCGGCAAATCATACGGGCATAGGAGATGCGGCCTGAGATAGAGGAGGACTACCGGCAGTTGAAGGATTTCTGGGAATTGGAAGATTTCAAGAGCACGAACCTATCGCTTATCGCGTTTCATATGGTGTGTACGCTCTTGGGGTATCTGATGTTTCAACGGTAAGTGGGGAGTGAGGAAGGGAAGCGGGGGAGGCCTGCTCCGCCAAGTTCGGTTATCGTATACAGCGGGGAGCGTTTTGGTATTTTTGCCTTTCTTGAGTTCATCCAACTGTATGCCGCGCTTCCCGCTGACATCAGGCTCAAGCTTGACGGGATTCTCTCGCTGGTTTGATACCCTATGCTGTATTTCATATTCCGAATTGAAGGTTACCGGTTCAGCAATTTAACATTACAAAAATAGATTTCATAGCATGTTTTTTGATAAGTCATTACTATTATAATGAATGAGCTTTCCTTAGATTAGTACAAGGATTCTTCCATTATACTTTGTAGATCACTACCAAAAATTCATCCTATCGCTCTGCCGAACTCCGCGCCTTCCAATCTCCAAATTCACCTAGTACACCGCGGAATACAAATCATCCCCTAACACTGCCGTAGCAGTTCAGGGGGTGAAAGTACGTTTACTCCGCTGTTTTTTTCTGGATTTCAAGGAGTTGTTTTGCCAGGTTCAGCAGAGCCTGTTGGGTTTCAGGCATAAGACTCCGGTATATCTCGAAAAATTCCCGGTTATAGGGGGACGAGGTAAACATTTCCCCTTCCCCGGTTCTCAGCCAGTGTTCGCTTACATTAAAGGTCATGCAAATGAACTTGATGTTCTTTTCAGTAAGGAGATTTGTCCCCACCTCGATCATGGAGAGCGCCCTGCCCGTCATGCCCAAGCGTTTTGCAAATTCTTCCTGGTTCATTTGGAGGGCTTTACGAATTTTGGTAAGCCTATCTTTCATAGGATTTCCTTTGCATGAGACCGCCTCTTATACCCCTTTGATCCTTTCCACACATTATCTTCAATAATATACAATATACGATTTTTTGTTTTTTTTCATAAGACATGTTATGCACCATACGGGAAGTAAGGCAAAAATACCCATCAAAACAAGTGTTTCGGCGTAAAAATGCCGGTAATCTATGCATTGTGCGCCAAATTCAGATGTTTTTGAAATAGATCAGTGGGAAAAGAAGCATTTTTGGATTTTTTTGCCATTTTCCTTGGTTTCGTATCTTGGGGACATCCAGGCAAGTCTGCGTTTTTAAGGTTGCGATTTCAAAATCTGATATCTTTAAATCCCCTCGATTTTTAATTGTTATTGCTTGATATATCCATTAAATTGATATATTATATAATCAAATGGACTTTGAGATAAATGGATTAGATGAAATAACCGGAATTTTTAGGGAATTGAGCCTTGAAAATCAGTTTCGGCTACTTGAATGTTCGCAAATATCCCAGATTGCCGAAAACGCAGTCAAGAAGGCGTTTCCTGACGGGCAGGTCCATGGATCCCTAAGCGGCGGGGACTGGACAAGGGCGATTCCACCGGGGAGAGGCGTTTGTAGTGAGCGTTAGTCACACTATACGCTCTGCCAGAGACAGATAGTGGTAAAAGGGGATTTTATTGGTTTTTTGGGTGATTTGAGAAACCGAGAAGATTCTTTTAAAAGGCTCTTGAGGGCTTTTATGTTGAAAACTCCGCAACGAGAATAAACTACGGAAGGATGGTTTTATTTGAACAAAAAAATTGGGGTAATTGCGATATTTCTCGTAATTATTGTCGGCTCTGCCAGCGTATATGCACAGAGAAATCTGGTATTACGTCAACAGCAGACTCTTAAAGGCAGTGGCGCTTCATTGACCTTGTATCCTAGTGGCCAGATGGTATTATATTTTGACTATCAGACATACGATGGGCAATACAGTGTTAATGATGGATACTTAAACCTCTATGAAACTGACGGCACCAAGGTAGGTTCATTTCCATTTGGATGGGCCGCAAAGAACAGTACCATTTCCTGGGTTGATATACGCGGAACCAAATTGTACAGATAGTAACGTGTCTGTGTTTCCGCAAAACTTAGGGGGGATTTTATGAAAAGTTTCCGTAAAAAGATTCCAAGATGCTCTGCAATGAGCCTAAACTACGAAAGGATATTTGTATGAACACGAAAAAAGTGATAAGTGTCCTCTTGATACTTTTTGCTTTGGGAACGGTCGTATTGTTCGCCGCAACCACGGATGGCGTTCAATGGAATTACTCGGAGTCCAGGGGCGTCACAACCCTTACGAATACCACCGGTAACGATTTATATGTTTCGGTGTGGCTTAAGAATGGCGCAATATATGGCAATGGGTATCTGGCAGCCGGCGAGACCAAGGAGATACCTGTTCAAGTTACGAGCATCCGGGCTAGTCGCATAAGGGTAACAACGAATTGGTAAATCCATAATTTTGACTGTGGGAAAAGACCGCAAAGGAGAAGTTTTCTATGAAGAAAACTAGAAAATTTATTTTAACTGGCATGGTAATTGCCGCTCTGTTTGCTTTTGGGTATCTCGTCTTATCGTGCGCTTCAATGAGTGATGAGGAAGCATACGATCTGGGCTACGCAATTGGTAGCAGCTTGCGGTAGGGATGCTGGGAGCATACTGTATGAAAACAGAGCTGAAAAACACGAGTATGCGTTTTTCAGCTCTGTTTAAAATAAGGTTTGAGATTAATGTTAATGAAGATAATCATGGTATTTCTAATCGGTATTATAATAGAGTTTCTGTTTTCCGGCTGTATGAATTGGGATCATGTGGTTGAACATAATCAATTAAGAGCGCTAGAAAAAAATGATTGCCAATAAAAGTCGATATCTATGTGATTGTTCAGACCTGGGTATGATAAAAATAGACGCACCCTAAACTGTTGATTAGTTGTTGTCCCGTATGGATTGGTAATGTATTCGGCTCCACGTAATGAGGGTAAACGTATGAAAGGAAAATATTTATGAGAAAAATCGCATTGATATTTACATTATTTTGTATGGCTAATCTACTGTTTGCCGACCTTGAATCTGATACGGCACCTGTAACAGTACTTGTTTTTTATCCATATTCCGATGCTTTTTTTGCAACCAGATTCCAGAGTGCTGCAACGTCAATATCGTTACCAAACTTTTTCTTTTTTGATATAACCGGGGATTTGTTATATATTCCAAAATTTGCTGAAGTTAAATATAACGATTCTTCAGCCAAGGCAGTTGTTCGACTGGCAGGTGCTGTC